>DALYGT010000155.1:0-4273 GCA_031971375.1 Burkholderiales bacterium
TCGGCAAGGGTCGTATCGCCGGCAAGAAGACCGGCACCGTCTTCGGCGGCAAGGGTGACACCAGCGTCAGCATGGACTTCGTGCTCGACGACAAGAACCTCAAGAACTGAGGTTTGGTCCGGTTTCACTACCGGCGTGTTGCAGACCAAAGGCCGGAGGGATCCCCCTCCGGCCTCACATGAGAGTCCACGATGGCGAGTGCCGAATTGACCGCGAACCACAGCAACGCGTCCGATAACCCCGTATTAAAGGCGATGGCCGTTGCGCGCCGCCGCCGCTTGGCCAAAGAAAAAGCCATCGAGGTCGTATTGCTTGCGGCCGCCAGTGTCTCCATCGTGACGACGCTGGGCATCCTCTACGTGTTGATCTCCGAGACCGCCATATTCTTCTCGGAGGTGTCGTTCTCGCAGTTCTTCTTCGATACGCAGTGGACGCCGCTCTTCGAGGACAAGCACTTCGGCATCTGGGTGCTCCTCAGCGGGACGTTCACCAGTTCGATGGTGGCGCTGTCCGTCGCCATCCCGCTTGGCACCATCATCGCTATTTATCTCTCCGAGTTCGCGACACCTTTGGTGCGCGAAGTCATCAAGCCAGTGCTGGAGTTGTTGAGTGGTGTCCCGACGATCGTGTTCGGGTACTTCGCGCTGTTGTTCGTGACGCCGCTGCTCCAGCAGTTGATCCCGTCATTGCCCGGCTTCAACCTGCTGAGCGCGGGTATCGTCATGGGCGTCATGATCATCCCGTACATCAGCTCCATCGCTGAAGACGCGATGCGGTCGGTGCCGATGAGTCTGCGCGAGGGTTCCTACGCAATGGGTGCCACGCGGCTCCAGACCGCCGCCCGGGTCGTTTTCCCGGCGGCATTCTCCGGGGTGGCTGCTGCGTACATCCTCGGCATCTCTCGCGCGGTGGGTGAGACCATGATTCTCGCCGTGGCTGCTGGGTCTCAACCCAATCTTACGATCAACCCGGCGGAGTCGGCGGCCACAGTGACCAGCTTCATCGCGGCGGTCGCGCAGGGCGACCTTCCGCACGGCTCCATCGAGTACCAGACGATCTTCGCCGCAGGTCTGTCGTTGTTCGTTGTCACCCTGATCTTCAACCTGGCAGGGATGTATCTCCGCCGCCGCTACCGCGAGTCCTACTGATGACCAAGCACAACACGACTGACGCCACGGCTTCGTCAACCAGCGAGATCCGCGCGCTCATCGCTGCCCACAAGCGCTGGGACACGGGTTTCGCTGTCCTCGGCCTCGCCTGCATGGTCTTCGGTATCGCCGTTCTGTTCGCCCTCGTGGCGGACATGTTGATGACGGGCATGCCCAGACTGGATCTGTCGTTTTTCACAGAATTCCCGAGTCGCAGGGCCGCGCAGGCAGGCATCCTTTCTGCGCTTGTGGGGTCCCTGTACATCATGCTGGTGACCGCACTGGTGGCCATCCCGGTCGGCGTTGCTGCCGGTGTCTATCTCGAGGAATACGCACCCAAGAATGCTTTCACGAACTTCATCGAGCTCAACATCAGCAACCTGGCGGCAGTGCCGTCGATCATCTACGGCCTCCTTGGGCTCGGGCTCTTCGTCTACACGTTTGGTCTGGGCCAGAGCATCCTGTCGGCCGGTCTGACACTCGCGCTACTGATCCTGCCCGTGATCATCGTCGCGACCCGCGAGGCGATCCGGGGCATCCCCCAGTGGGTCCGCGAGGCTGCTTACGGTTGCGGCGCCACGCGCTGGCAGGTCGTCAGTGACCACATCATCCCGTACTCCCTGCCGGGCATCTTGACCGGTGTGATCATCGGTCTCGCGCGCGCAATCGGCGAAAGCGCGCCCCTTATCGTGGTCGGTGCAGTGACCTTCATCGCATCGCTTCCGCCGATCCCGGGTGTTGAAGGGTCGCTGTGGGAGACCCTGATGGCCGACTTCACCGCCATGCCGATCCAGATGTTCAACTGGACCTCGCGTCCCGAGGCGGCGTTCCAGGTCAACGCCGCCGCGGCCGGCATCGTGCTGATCGCGCTGACACTGAGCATGAACGGGGCGGCCATCTGGCTCCGCTACCGTCTCCGCAAAGCGATCAAATGGTGACCGTGGCCTCACGCCCGACACGATAAAAAACCTTTTTTGGGGAGTACCCGATGTCCACCGCCCAGCACGAGAACTTCGCAGTCGCAGACCTTCCCCTGAAGGCTTCCGCACGAGACTTCAACTTCTATTACGGCGACTTTCACGCGATCAAGAACGTGAACATGCCGGTCTTCGACAAGAAGGTGACTGCACTGATCGGGCCTTCGGGCTGCGGCAAGAGCACGCTACTGCGCTCCTTCAACCGCATGCACGACCTCTACGCTGGCAACCGGTACGAAGGCCGTATCGACCTGCTCCCCGACAACATCAACCTGCTCGCTCGTGACGTCGACCCCATCGAGGTCCGCATGCGTGTCTCGATGGTCTTCCAGAAGCCGAACCCCTTCCCCAAGAGCATCTTCGAGAACGTGGCGTATGGCTTGCGCGTGCGTGGCGAGAAGAACCACAGCGTCATCGACGGGCGTGTCGAGCAGGCGCTCAAGGGCGCGGCGATCTGGAACGAGGTCAAGGACCGTCTTCAAGAGAGCGCTTTCGCGCTTTCGGGCGGTCAGCAGCAGCGTCTGTGCATTGCCCGGGCGCTCGCGACCGATCCGGAGATCCTGCTGTTCGACGAGCCGACCTCCGCGCTCGACCCGATCGCCACCGCGAGCATCGAGGATCTGATCAACGAGTTGCGCACCAAGCTGACCATCCTCATCGTGACGCACAACATGCAGCAGGCCGCACGCGTGTCGGATTTCACTGCCTACATGTTCCTCGGCGAGTTGATCGAGTTTGATGTCACCGACAACATCTTCCTGCGGCCCAAGAAGAAGCAGACCGAGGATTACATCACCGGTCGCTTCGGTTGAGGTCAGGCCGTTCAGCTGTCACGCCCCCTGCTGCAGGGGGCGTTTTTTTTCGTCGGGGTGCTCGCGGTTTGACCGCCGCCGCCCGGGCCCGTAGTATCCGCGCCTCCTTGATCGCTCCTTTCCCAATCTGATGCGCCGGGTCGTAGGCAACTGGAAGATGGTCCGCGCCCAGCCGTCGGTCGATGGCTGGCTTGTCGAAGCCGCTGCGGAGAGGCCCAGGGCTGGCGTCGAGGTCATGGTCGCCGTCCCGTCACCGTATCTGTTCATGGCAGCTGATCGTTTGCGCCACTCGGCAGTCGCCTGGGGTGGTCAGGACGTCAGCTGGGACGAGGAGGGTGCGCACACCGGCGAGGTCTCTGCCAGCATGCTCGCCGAGTCCGGCGCTTCCCTCGTCATCGTCGGACATTCGGAGCGCCGTTTGCGTTTTGGTGAGACCGATGCTCAGGTCGCCGCCAAGGCTCTGCGAGCCGTGGGTTCCGGCATCCGGCCGCTGGTCTGTGTCGGGGAGCTCGCGGTCGAGCGCCGCGAAGGCCGTGCGGAGGCGGTTGTCGCTGCCCAGGTCGATGCCTTGTTGGTCGGGCTCAAGGGTGCGACCTCGGACTTGATGATCGCCTACGAGCCGATCTGGGCCATCGGTACCGGCGTTGCGGCTTCGCCCGATGACGCCAAAGCCATGCACGCTGTGATCAACGGTCGGCTCGGCCCTCTGGCCGGCAAGGTGCCTGTGCTGTACGGCGGGTCAGTGACGGCAGACAATGCCGCAGAGTTCTTGGCCGTCGACAATGTCGACGGTGTCTTGGTCGGCGGCGGGTCCCTGCGTGCCTCATCATTCTTTGCCATCTGCGACGCTGCGGAGCGTTGCGCCGGAGCTTGATACATCATGGAAATCGTTCTTCAAGTCATTCATGTCGTCGCCGTGGTTGCCGTCATCGGCCTCGTTCTGTTGCAACACGGCAAGGGTGCCGATGCGGGGGCGGCTTTTGGTGGCGGCAATTCGACAGGCTTGTTTGGCGCGTCCGGCTCGGCGAACTTCCTCAGCCGCGCGACCGCCATCGCCGCAACGGTGTTCTTCTGCACAAGCCTCGCGCTGACCTACCTGTCGAACCGAACCGCTCGCTCCGCAGGTGTCGTAGAATCCGCACCTGCGACTCCGGCGCTGCCCGCGTCCGGTCCTGCGGGCAGCACTTCCGGGGCCCCCGCATCGCAACCCGGTGGCGACATCCCGAAGTAGCCGCCGCCGAGTGTTCAGTCCGGGGCTGCCAGCGGTTCTGGCAGACGGCATGCCGACGTGGTGAAATTGGTAGACACGCTATCTTGAGGGGGTAGTGGCGAAAGC
>DALYGT010000156.1:0-4214 GCA_031971375.1 Burkholderiales bacterium
CCGACCTGACCCGCCTCGCCGCCAATGGACTGACGCTGGCCGACCTCGAGACTGCGCTGCGCGAGAACAACCGCAACGATGGCTCGGGCCGGCTCAGCGACGGGGAAGAGGCGCTGCTGGTGCGTGCCGAAGGCGCGATCCGAACCCTCGACGACCTGCGCGCGGTGGTGTTGCACAGCGAACGCGGCCATGTGGTGCGGGTGGCCGACGTCGCCGAGGTGCGCTTTGGCGCCCTGACGCGCTACGGCGCGGTCACCGGGAACGGTCGCGGCGAGACGGTGGAAGGCCTGGTACTCGGCCTGCGCGGTGCCAACGCGGCGCAGGTGGTCGAAGGTGTGCAGGCCCGACTCGACGAGATCGCGCCGACGCTACCCGCCGGCATGCGCATCGAGACCTTCTACGACCGCAGCCACCTCATCGAACGCGCGGTGCGTACGGTGAGCAAGGCGCTGTTCGAAGCGATCGTGCTGGTGCTGGTGGTGCTGGCGCTGTTCCTCGGCAATGCGCGGGCGGCCATCGCAGTGGCGGTGTCGCTGCCGCTGGCCGCGCTGGCGACCTTTGTCGCGATGAAGTACACGGGCATCACCGCCAACCTGATGAGCCTCGGTGGTCTGGCGATCGCCATCGGCATGCTGGTCGACGCTGCAGTGGTGGTGGTCGAGAATGTCGAGGCGCACCTCGCGCGCGACCCCGGCAGCGACCGCACGACCATCATCCTCGAGGCCTGCCGTGAGGTCATGGTGCCGGTGGTCTCGGGCGTGCTCATCATCACCGTGGTGTTCGTGCCGCTGCTCAGCCTCGAGGGCCTCGAGGGCAAGCTGTTCGGGCCGGTCGCGCTGGCCATCGTCTTTGCGCTCTCAAGCTCGCTGATCCTGTCGCTTACGGTGGTCCCGGTGCTCTGCGCGCTGCTTCTGCGCCAGGGCGTGCACACCTCGTCCGCCCTGATGAACTGGCTCGAGCCACGCTACCGGCGCCTGTTGGAGTGGGCACTCACTCACGCGCGAGCGGTTTTCTTCGCTGCGGGGCTGGGGCTCGTGTCGGCGGTGGCGGTGTTCCTGGTGGTCGGCCGCGCCTTCATGCCGGTGCTCGACGAGGGCGACATCATCGTCCAGCTCGAAAAGCTGCCGTCGATCGGTCTGGAACAGACGGTCGAGCTGGACAGCCGCATCCAGGCCGCCATCCTCAAGGCGGTGCCAGATGTGCAGGCGGTGGTCGCGCGCAGCGGTGCCGACGAGATCGGCCTCGACCCGATGGGCCTCAACCAGACCGATACCTTTGTCGTGCTCAAACCACGCGAGCAATGGCAAGCGCCGAGCAAGGAGGTGATCGCAGACCAGATCCGCGCCGTGCTCGACGACTTCCCCGGCACCGCTTACACCTTCACCCAGCCGATCGACATGCGCGTCTCGGAGATGCTCACGGGCGTGCGCGGCGACCTCGCCATCAAGATCTTCGGGCCCGACCTCGGCACGCTCAACCAACTGGCGCACGACATCGGCGAGGTGGTAAGCAAGGTGCCGGGCGCCAAGGACACGCTGGCCCTGCGCAACGCCGGCGTGCAGTATCTCCAGGTGCGATTCGACCGCCTCGCGGCAGGCCGTCAAGGGCTGACCGTGAACGACCTGCAAGACCGCCTGCACAGCCTCATCGAGGGCGCGCAGACCGGCATCGTCATCGAGCAGGGCCGGCGTGTGCCGCTGGTCATGCGCGGAGACGAGACGCTGCGCCAATCACCGGCGCGGCTTGGCGAACAGGTGCTGCAGACGCCAGGCGGTGCCAGCCTGACACTCGCGCAACTGGCGCAGATCGAGCGCAGCGAGGGGCCGGTCAAGGTCGACCGCGAGAACACCCAGCGCTACATGGTGGTGCAGTCGAGCGTCGCCGGCCGCGATCTTGTCGGCTTCGTCGACGAGGCCAAGGCGGCGGTGGCGCAACAGGTCAAGCTGCCCGAGGGCTACAGTCTGGCGTGGGGCGGGCAGTTCGAGAACCAGCAACGCGCAGCGGCCCGGCTCGGCCTGGTGGTGCCGGTCGCGCTGGCGCTGATCTTTGCCATCCTGATGTCGACGCTGGGTTCGGCCCGCTTGGCGCTGCTGGTGTTCGCCAACATCCCCTTCGCGCTGATCGGTGGCGTGCTCGCGCTCGGCGCCAGCGGCGAATACCTGTCGGTGCCGGCCTCGGTCGGCTTCATCGCCTTGCTCGGCATCGCCGTGCTCAACGGCGTGGTGCTCGTCGACACCTTCAACCGTTTGGTGCAACAGGGCATGGCGCTTGAGGACGCAGTACGGCAGGGCGCTCTGCGGCGCCTGCGACCGGTGTTGATGACGGCGACGACCACCGCGCTCGGCCTGCTGCCGCTGCTGATGGCGACCGGACCCGGCTCGGAGATCCAGCGCCCGCTCGCCATCGTCGTCATCGGCGGGCTGGCGAGCTCGACCGCACTGACACTGTTGCTGCTGCCGCTGCTTTACCGGCGGTTCGGCGCCGTGGCAACGCCAGCGGGAGCGATGCGATGACGAGGACTGCCGGTATGGGCATGATGCAGCGCATGCTCGTGTCCATCACGCTTGCCGACCCTCGTTGTCACACCCGCGGCAACCATCAGGCCCATCCCCGGGCTCCCGGCAAGTTGCCGGCTGCTGCATGGCTCCTGACGCTCCTTCTGACGGCCGGAGTGGGACCCGCGCGCGCCGATGTGCCGCTGCCGGAGTTGCCGCCGGAGCCAGTCGTCCAAGCCGTCCTCGAGAGTCGCCCGGAAGTGCAGCGCGCTGCTGCGCACTTGCGCGCCGAAGAAGCAGTGGCGCGCGGACTGGTCGCCGGACCCCAGGAGTGGACGGTGCGAGGCGATGTCGCGCAGCGTCGCGTCTACCCGACGCCCTCCGCCCGCGACTTCGAGTACCGCGCCGGCATCGACCGGCCGATCCGCTTTGGCGACAAGGCCGCGGCCGACGCCCGCATCGGGGAACGCGGCGTCGAGGCGGCGCGCTGGATGCTCGGCGACGCCCGTCACGAGGCCAGCCGTGCACTGCTGGCAACGTGGTTCGCCTGGCTGCGCGCGGAGAACGTGCTGGCGGCGCGCGAGGATGCCGACCGCGCGCTGGCGCAGATCGCCGACACCGTGCGCCAACGCGAGGCGCTCGGTGACGCCGCACGGCTGGAGCGCATACAGGCCGAGGCGGCGCTGGCGCAGTCGCAGGCGGCGACCCTGCAGGCGCGCCGCGACCGCGATGCCGCCCGCACCACGCTCACCCGGCAGTATCCGGCGATCGGCCTCAACCCGCCCGCCCTGCCAGACCCGGGCCTGCTCGACCCGGCGACCGACTGGGCCGCACTGATCGTCGAACACAGCCACGAACTCGGCGTTGCCCAAGCCGAGGCGGAACGCGCTGCAGCCGTCGCCGAGCGGCTGCGCCTCGACCGTCGTCCCGACCCGACGGTCGGCGTCGGCTTCGCCAGCGAGCGCGGCGGTGACGAGCACATCGCCATCCTCACCCTCTCGGTCCCCATCCCCGGCGAGTCGCGCCGCGAGCAGGGGATCGCCAGCCTCGCCCGCGCCGATGCCGCGCGCGCGCAGGTCGAGGAGGCGCGCTTGCGGGTCGAGGCGGACGCGCGGACGGCGACGGAGCGGGTGGCGACCTCGGTGCAGGCTTGGCGATCGGCGGAGGCAGCGGCGCGTCAGGCGCGCGAAGTGGCCGACCTCACCGCATTGGCACAACGCCTCGGCGAGCGCGCGCTCGGTGACGTGCTGCTGGCGCAGCGCCTGGCCAGTGAGGCGCGCCAGCAGGCGGTGGTCGCCCGCATCGATGCGCTCGAGGCACGCGACCGCGTCTGGCTCGACGCCCATACCATCTGGAAGGACAACGACTGAACGCCATGCGCCCCAAGAAGACAGGCATCCCACGCATCATCGACGCCGGAAGGCACTCGGTCGAAGGACTCGCAGCCTCCTGGCGCGAGGAAGCCGCGTTCCGCCAGGAATGCGCGCTCGGCGCGCTGTTCCTGGCCGCACTGCCGTTGCTCCACCGCAGCGGCCTCGAGAACGCAGTCATGGTCGGCAGTCTGGCCCTGGTACTCATCGCCGAACTGCTCAACACCGGCATCGAGAAGGCGATCGACCGCATCGGTTACGAGGACCACCCGCTCAGCAAGTTCGCCAAGGACGCCGGCTCGGCAGGCGTGTTCGTCGCGCTGGTCAATGTCCCGGTGATGTGGGGGCT
>DALYGT010000157.1:0-4193 GCA_031971375.1 Burkholderiales bacterium
CGTCTACACCAACAATTCGGCGCTGATCCCGACCACCGCCGCGCCCAACAACGGTCTGCTGCCCGACATCACGGGTTGGGCCCCAGATCCGCCACCGCTCCTTGGTGTCCTTTCGCTGACCGTTGCCGCCGAGAACGGCCGTTTCCAGAACCCCGATGCGAATGGCAATACGTACGTGCTCAACGCCGGCCAGCGAACAGTGATGCCCGGGTCAGCAAGGCCAAACAATTTCGCGCCGTCGCCTACTGCCGGCAACCACAAAGAACTTGGCGCAAGCGGTCGTCGGCTGGTCATCGTGCCAGTCACCACGCCGCCGACCAATGGCAATGCGCAGATGCGCAATGTCGTCGATTACGCCTGCGTCTGGCTTTACCGCCCGATTGGCGAGGACAGCGTGGCCTTGGTGGCGAACTACAAGCTCTCCTGGGCGGTCGAGTTCCTCGGCTTCGCCAACGCCGCCGATTCGCCGTGCCGCAGCCACGGCATCCCCGGCAGTTCGACCTCGCTCGGGCCGCTGGTTCCGGTGCTCGTGCAATGACGCCAAGTCTGCGCATACCGGTTGGCCCGATGAGCGATCGGCAGCCGAGGTGGCGCGCTTCGCGCCATGACAATCCGCGTCACGGGGCGTTGCGCCACCGTTCTCCAGCCGACACCCAGTCTGGCATCGCCATCCTCGAGCTCGCGCTGGTGGCCACGGTGATGCTGGTCATGCTGTTTGCCACCATCGAGTTTGGCCGCGCGCTGACGCAGTACAAGCAGATCGTGGCGCAGGTCAACGCGGCTGCGCGTTATCTCGCCACGCGCCCGGTCGGCGCCGGCAGCGCCGAGGCCACGTGCCTGGTGCGCTACGGCACCATCGCGACCACCTGCAGCGGCACGCCGCTGGTCCCCGGCCTTGATACCGCGACCATCACCGTGGCCGACGCCGGCACCACCGCCGCGACGAAGAAGCGCCAACGCACCACCACTACGCTGACCGATGTGGTCGGCGTGCGCATAAACCTGGTCACGGTGACGGTGAGCGGCTACCGCTATCGGCTGGTCGGCACCGGGATCCTTGGCGGTGTGTTCGGCAACGGTGTGGCTTCGATCCCGTTCCCGGCCATCTCGGCGTCTCATCGGCAGTTCATCAACTGATGCGCGCCCGGCAGACCACGTCACAGACCATCCCCACGACGGTGAGCCCCGGAGCGTGTCGCTTCGGGCCGCGCCGCCGCGCGCAGCCGCAGGGCTTCCCCAGACCGCGGCGACCTGCAGCACAGTCCGGCGTGGTGCTGCTCGAGTTGGCGGTCTCCGGCTTGCTGTTCTTCGGGCTGGTGTTTGCCATCATCGAGTTCGGGCGCTTCATGCTGACCCTCGGCACGGCAGCCGAGGCGACCCGCATCGCGGCCCGTCTGGCGGCGATCTGCACCACCGGACCGACCGACACGGCAGCGCAGGGCAGGGTGCGAAACACCGTCATCTCCTGGGTGCAGACGGTCGGCTACAAGGTGCCTGCGGCGCAGACCAACACCTGGCTGAGCTTCGACTACCAACCGTCTGGGTGCACGTCGGCGAGTTGCACGTCGGTCGAGGCGCGCATCAACGGGTTCAGCGCGAACCTCATGATCCCCATCAAACCGCTTAATATAACGGTTCCGCCGTTGCCAGCCCGCGTCATGCGCGAGCCGATGGCCACCACGGTCAACGGCGCCAACATTCCGGCCTGTCCCTGAGGATCGCAGCAGGAGTCCGCTTTGCGAGTGCTCGCCGTCACACCCCCGGAGTGCTATCTGGACCCTGGCTGGCAGCCGGCCGGGGTCACCCTGCATGCGCTTGAGGCGGCGTCCCCCGACGCCGTTGACGAGACGTCGCTGCGCGATGCCGACCTGCTGCTCGTTGCCGGCTATGGCCCCGGCGCGAGCTTGGTCCGTGCGCTCGCAGCGCTCTGCTCGCGGTTCCCGGCCGAGCGCATCGCACTGGTGGTGCCGGATGCGCCGGAGCAGACGCTCGCCGGCGCACGGCGCCTCGGCATCGACGAGGTCTGGTCCGGGCTCAGCGCCCGTCGCCTCGCGGCGATGACCCAGAGCCTGTCACCGCGCCCACCACAAAGTGTCGAAAGCCACGACCGCCGCGACAGCACGCCGCGCCCCCCTGACCGGGTGCCGACCACCGTCATGGCGGAGACAGAGGCGTTTGAGCGCGCAGATGTGCGGCGCGAGCCACGGCGTGGTCTGGATGACGTCCGCCGCATGCGCGGGTCCGAAAGCGGCCGCGCTGGCACGACGCTGGGCGTGATGTCGGCCAAGGGTGGCGATGGCGGCTCGTTCGTCGCCGCCAATCTCGCCACCGCGCTGGCCATGACCGGCGAGGGCAGCGTGGTGCTGATCGACCTCGCGCTGCCGTTTGGCGATGTCGAGATGTTCCTCGAGCTGCAGAAGCCGCAGTACGACCTCGCCGATTTTTGCGAGGACACCGGGCGGCTCGACCGCGAGCTGTTCGACATGATGTGCGTGCGCATGAGTTCGGGTCTGCACCACGTGCCGTCGCTGCGGGCGCTCGATCGTTTTGGCGCCATCCTGCCGGAACGCATCGAGGCGCTGATCCGCGGGGCGGCGTCGGTGTACCGCTTTGTCGTGCTCGATCTTGGATCAGGCATCAGCCCGGTCGGTCTTGACCTGATGCGAATGGTCGACCAGCTCGCAGTGGTCGCCACGCCGACCGTGCCGTCCCTGCGCAAGACCAGCCAGATCCTCGGCATCTGGGAGCGTATCGGTCGCGAACCGGTCCGGCTGCTCGCAGTGGGCAACCGCATGGCGCGCAAGTGGGATCTCAGCGCCGAAGAGTTCGAGGATGCCCTGCGGCAGAAGCTCGCCCGCCAGTTGCCGAACGTGCCCGAGGCCCTCAACGACGCAGTGATGGCCGGTCTGCCGCTGGTCCAGCACGCGCCGCGCAGCCCGATGACGCAGCAGCTCATGGCGTGGGCGGCCGAGTTGGCCGGCGTCGCGCCCAAGATACCGAAGGAGTCGCTATGGCAAAGACTGACGAGTCGTTAGCCGTCTGGGGATACGGCAGCGTCCTGCGCCGTGTCGGCATCGCTGCCGAAGGCCCGGCAGAGGGTGACAGTTCGTCGCGGTATTACCGCATCAAGTCGCAGCTCCACCAGCGTCTGCTGCGGCGCATGGACCTCGAGGCCGCCGAGAAACTCGGGCCGGAGATGCTGCGCAACCAGCTCCGCGAGCTGATCGGTGCCTTGATCGAGGAGGAGAACCTGCCGATCAATTCCGCCGAGCGCGACCGGCTCGCGGTGGAGATGTACAACGAGATCAGTGGCTTGGGGCCGCTTGAACCCTTGCTTGCCGACCCGGGCGTCTCGGAGATCATGGTCAACGGCTTCGACACCGTGTTCGTCGAGCGCGCCGGCAAGATCGAGCGGGTCCCGGCGCGCTTTAACGACAACGCCCACCTGATGCGCGTGATCGACAAGATCGTCTCGCGCGTCGGGCGCCGTGTCGACGAGGCGAGCCCCATGGCCGATGCTCGCCTGCCGGATGGCTCGCGGGTCAACGCCATCATCCCGCCGGTGGCGCTCGACGGGCCGCTGCTGTCGATCCGCCGCTTTGCCGTGGTGCCGCTGCGCATGCGCGATCTGGTGCAGAAGGGTACGGTGTCGCCGGGCATGGCGCGCTACCTCGAGGCGCTGGTCCGGGCGCGGGTCAATATCGCCATCTCCGGCGGTACCGGCTCCGGCAAGACCACGCTGCTCAACATCCTGTCGGGCTTCATCCCGGACGATGAGCGCATCGTCACCATCGAGGACACCGCCGAGTTGCAGATGCAGCAGAGCCACGTCGCGCGTCTCGAGACACGTCCGCCGAACTTCGAGGGCAAGGGGGAGATCACCACGCGCGCGCTGGTCAAGAACGCGCTGCGGATGCGGCCGGACCGCATCGTGCTGGGGGAGGTGCGCTCGAGCGAGGTGTTCGACATGCTGCAGGCGATGAACACCGGCCACGACGGTTCGCTCACCACCATCCACGCCAACACCGCGCGCGACGCGCTGACGCGTCTGGAGAACCTCACCTCGATGGCCGGCATCGCGATGCCGGTTCGGGCCATCCGCGAGCAGATCGCCTCGGCGATCCAGGTCGTCGTCCAGGTCGAGCGCCTGACAGATGGTTCGAGGCGGGTGATGGCCATCGAGGAGGTGACCG
>DALYGT010000158.1:0-4149 GCA_031971375.1 Burkholderiales bacterium
GGTGCTGAAGATGGCCGCCGCCTGCCTGTCACGCGTCACCCTGTTCGCCCGTGACCCCCGCCACGCCGCGCTGGTCGCGCACCGCGCGCGCGGCGAACGGGTGGTCACCGTCGACGGCAATGACGTCGTCTGCATCGAACGCGAGACAGTCTCACGCATACCGCTGCGCGAAATCCCGCTCACGCTCGGCGGCGCCATCGGCTTCCAGGTCGACAATGTGCTGGCGGCGGTCGGTGCTGCTTGGGGCCTCGGCATCGGCTTGGACGACATCCGTACGGTGCTGGCCAGCTTTGTTGGCGACATCGGCGTCACGCCCGGCCGCTTCAACGTTCTGCATCACGCCGGCGCGACAGTCATCGCCGACTACGGCCACAACCCCGACGCCATGGGCGCGCTGGCGGAGGCGGTGGATCGCATCGCTACCGGCAAGCGCGTGGTGGTGATCAGCGGCGCCGGCGACCGCCGCGACGAAGACATCCGACGCCAGACCGAGATCCTTGGCGACTACTTCGACGAGGTCATCCTCTATCAGGACGCCTGCCAGCGCGGTCGCGAGGACGGCGAAGTGATCCGCCTGCTGCGCGCGGGACTGGAGGGCGCCAAGCGTGCAAAGCACGTCGAGGCCATCGACGGCGAGTTCGTCGCCATCGACCGCGGCCTCGAGCGCCTCGCTGCCGGCGACCTCTGTCTCATCCTCATCGATCAGGTGCAGGAGGCACTGGCGCACCTCAAGGCGCGCTGCGGCTGACCTGAGCGTCCTCAGCCGGGCCGCCCGCCCCGCCAGCCGCGATACCACTCGGCCCATCGCGCCAAGCCTTCGGCCAGCGGTATCACCGGCGCGAAGCCCGTCACCGCACGCAGGCGGTCGACGTCGGCATAGGTCGCCTCGACGTCGCCCGGCTGCATCGGCTGTTCCTCGATGAGCGCATCGATCCCAAGGGCGCTCTCGAGTGTGGCGACGAAATCACGCAACGCCACCGGCTGGTGGTTGCCGATGTTGAACACGCGATACGGCGCCCAGCTGCTGCCCGCGTCGGGGTGCAGCGCATCGAAGCCGGGGTCGGCCACCGGCACGGCATCGAGCACGCGCAGCACGCCCTCGACGATGTCATCGACGTAGGTGAAGTCGCGCCGCATCTCGCCACGGTTGAACAGCGTCACCGGCCGGCCATCGAGCATCGCCTCGGAGAACAGCCACACCGCCATGTCCGGCCGTCCCCATGGCCCGTAGACGGTGAAGAAGCGCAGCCCGGTCACCGGCAGCTTGTAGAGATGCGCGTAGCTGTGCGCCATCAGCTCGTTGGACTTTTTGGTCGCGGCGTAGAGGCTCACCGGATGGTCGACCGGGTCCGACTCGGCAAAGGGCATCTTGCGGTTGCCGCCGTAGACACTGCTGCTTGAGGCGTAGACCAGGTGGCCGACATCGTGCCTCCGGCAAGCCTCGAGCACATTGGCAAAACCAGTCAGGTTGCTGCGGATGTAGGCCTCGGGATGGGTGATCGAGTAGCGCACGCCCGGCTGCGCCGCCAGATGGACGACACGCTCCGGCTTTACCGCGGCGAACAGCGCCATCAGCGCATCGGCATCCGCCAGGTCGAGCCGGTGTTGCGCCACCCCGGCCGTCTCGGCCCGCGCCCAGCGCGCCACCTTGAGACGGACGTCGTAGTAATCGTTGAGGTTGTCGAGGCCCACCACCTCGTGCCCCCGTCGCGCCAGCGCGATGGCGGTCTCGGCGCCGATGAACCCGGCGGTGCCGGTGACCAGGATGCGCATTCTGGAGGGCCCGCTGGTGCAGGGCTCGACGGGAAAGGACCGCTATACTGCCACGCGAAACGCTCGACCCGGTGCCCGGTGGCCCCATTCACGCTTGCCCAGGATCGTCGCGCGGGCCTCGCGCTGCTGGCCGTGCTGATGATCGCGCTGACCCTGCTGCGACTCATCGTCCGCGGCGGGCTGGGTATCGACCTGCACTACGACGAGGCCCAATACGCGGTCTGGTCGTTCTCTCCAGATTGGGGTTACTACTCCAAGCCGCCGCTCGTCGCCTGGGCGATCGGCGCCAGCCGCGCGTTCTGCGGTGACACCGCGTTCTGCGTTCGGCTGCCCTCGGCCATCGCTTTCACGCTGACGCCACTGCTGGTGTATGGCATCGGCCGCGAACTCTGGCCGCGCGACAAACGCATCGCCTGGCTGGGTGCGGGCTTGTTCGCGCTGTCACCGCTGGTCGGCTTCTACTCGATGTTCATGACCACCGACGCGCTTCTGCTGCTGTGCTGGGCAGCGGCGCTGTTGACGCTGTTGCTCGCCATCCGGCGAGGCGGCAGCTGGTGGCTGGCGCTCGGCATCTCGCTGGGTCTGGGTCTGCTCGCGAAATACACCATGGGTATCTTCGCCGTGTCGGCGGCCTTGGCGCTGATATGGATCCCGCGCCTGCGGACCTTGCTTGCCACGCCCGGTCCGTGGACGGCGCTGTTCGCTGCCACGGTGCTGTTCGCACCGAACATCTGGTGGAACGCGGTCAACGGCTTCCCGACGCTTCACCATACGGCAGAGATCTCGCAACTCGACCGCGCCGGCGCGGGACTCGGTGGCTTGGTCGAATTCCTCGCCGCGCAAGTGGTGATCTTCGGACCGGTTGCCTTCGTCGCGGCAGCGTTTGCTGTCCGACGCGGGCTCATTGCCGAGCGCTTGCCCGCAGACATCGGGCCAGGCGAAAGAGCCCGCATCCCACCGCTGCGGTTCCTCATCTGTTTCACACTGCCATTCCTTGCCATCATCGCGTTGCAGGCCGGTCTGTCGCGCGCCTTCGCCAACTGGGCGGCGCCCACCTATGTCGGCGCGAGCCTCTTGGCGGGCTACGCATTGCTCGCGACACGGATGCGATGGCTGGTCGCGACGTCGCTCGTCACCGCCGCACTGATCACCGTCCTCACCTATGGCCACGAAGCCATGGCGCGTGCCATCGGCTGGCGACTGGCGAGCCCGCTCTCCACCCTGCGCGGGTGGGCGCCGCTGGGCGACCGCATCGAGACTTTGGCGCTGCAGCATGGTGCAAGGCTGGTGGTGGATGACCGGACGCTGGCCTCGGAGCTGGGTTTCTATGCTGGCGGGGTCGGTCGCGACCTTCGCGTCTGGAACCCGGAGCATCGCCGGAACGACCATTTCCGGCTGACTCGCGACCTTGCCGATGCAACGGCTCGGCAAGGCACCTTCCTGGTGATCAGCCGCCACGACATCGAGCCCGGACTGACGACCGCCTTCGCTGGGGTGACGCCGCTCGAGGCCGGCTTCGCGATGCCGGCGAAACGGCAGCCGCAGGTGCTGCACTGCTGGCTCGCGCGCGATTTCATCGGCTACCCATGAATCCGGTCAGGACCTCGCGCCGCCTTCTGGTCGCGCTGTCGTTGGTCAGCGTGCTGTTCGCAGTGGCGCCCGGCATCGACCTTGCAGTGGCCGGCGCATTCTTCCGTGACGGCCACTGGTTGCTCGAGACCTGGCCGGGCATGGTCGCCTTCAACAAGGGCTTCAACACCGCCACGCATTGGTTCAGCGGTGCACTTGCACTGCTGGTCGCGGTGCTCGCACTGCGGCGATGGCGGCGGCCGGTCGCATCGACCGCCCTGCTGCGAGCGACGGGATACCTCCTGCTGGTCATCGCGCTGGGCCCTGGCTTGCTGGTCAATGCCATCCTCAAAGAGCACTGGGGCCGGCCGAGGCCCTCCCAGATCACCGAGTTCGGGGGCCCTGCCACCTACGCACAGGTCTGGGTGCCGAGCCAAGGCTGTGCAAGCAATTGCAGCTTTGTCAGCGGGCATGTGGCGTTCGCTGCTGTACCCGTGGCAGGTGCGTGGATGGCCTCCAGCCGACGGCGCCGACACCTCTGGTTCGCCACCGGGTTGGCGACGGGCGCCCTGATGGGTTTCTGTCGCGTCGGTCTCGGCAAGCATTTTTTGAGCGATTCGGTCATCGCGGTGCTGCTGGTGGCGCTCATTGCCGCGCTCGTCGCCGCGCTGATGCAACGGCTTGGTGCGCCTCCAGCAGATGCATCCGGCACAATGCCGGCTGACTGATCAACCGACCCGCCGCCGCCCCCCATGGCCGACCGCAGACCCGCTGTGCCCACCACGATCCGCCCCGAACCCACGGTCT
>DALYGT010000159.1:0-4128 GCA_031971375.1 Burkholderiales bacterium
CCCATTGCGAGTCGGCGGGCCGTGTCGGCAAACAAGGCACTGACCGCTGCGCCGAGCGTAACGCCTTCAGGGGCCGCACCGCCGGCCACGCGTACCGCCGCGCCCATCTCCACCGCTTGTTCGGTCAGCGCCAGGAAGTTGAAGGTGTGCGGCCCCACGACCACCGGCTTGCCCTGCGCGCAGGGCTCGAGCAGGTTCTGCCCGCCCAGCTCGGCGAGTGAACCACCCATGAACACCACATCGGCGGCGGCGATGTAGGCGGCAAGTTCGCCGAGGGTGTCGCCGATCCAGACGGCGGTGCGAGCGTGCGGCGCCGTGGTGGCGCTGCGCCGCTGGTGCGTGAGTCGCGCCAGGTCGAGCGCGGCCTCGATCTGCACCACGCGGTGCGGGTGGCGCGGCACCCAGATCAGCAACGCAGCGGGGTGCGCCGCAGCGACGGCGCGTGCCGCCTCGATGACCGCTTCGTCCTCGCCCTCGCGGGTGCTCGCTGCCAGCCACACCGGTCGCGCTGGCGACTGCGTCTCTGCAGCCGCAGCGTCCCAGCCGGCGCGCCAATCGCGACCCATTGCGACCTGGCGCGGATCGGGGTCGGCATCCGACTTGAGGTTGCCAGTGACTCGGACATCGCCAGCCCCAGCCGCACGATGCGGTCGGCGTCGGCCGGCGTCTGCGCCAATACGCGCGTCAGGCCCCTGAAAGCGGGCTCTGCCAACGCGGCAAGGCGCCGATAGCCCCGGTATGAGCGCTCCGACAAACGCGCGTTGACCAGGCAGAGGGGGACGCCACGCGCACGACACGCAGCGACCAGATTGGGCCAGACCTCGGTCTCGATGAGCAGGCCGAGCGCTGGCCGCTGCCGGTCGAGGAAGGTCGCCACCGCCCACGGCAGGTCGTAGGGCAGGTAGGCCCGTGTGACGCGGTCACCGAACAACTCGACGCCGATCTGCCGGCCGGTCGGCGTGCCATGGGTGAGCAGGATACGCAGGTCGGGGTGCTGCTCCAGTAGCGCCTCGACGAGCGGCTGTGCGGCACGCGTCTCGCCGACGGAGACAGCGTGGATCCAGACCGACCCGCCGGCATCGACCGACGTGGGCGCAAGGCCGAAGAACCGCTCTCCCCAGTGCTCGCGATAGCCCGGGTGCCGCCGGCTACGCCAGAGCAGGAACAACGCTGCTGCGGGCGACGCCACGGCCAGCAGAAGCGTGTAGAGCAGGCGGGCGACAGGCATGTCGGGGCAGTGTAGCATCGGCGCCTGCCTGCCCCGCCGTACCGGGCGGGCCCGACCGGAGTGCTGTTTGGCGATCCGCCTTCTCCCCCTTGTCACCCCTGCGCGTCTGCACCCCCGCTTCTGGGGCGTGTGGTTGATGCTGCTGAGCTTCCGCGCGCTCGCGCTGCTGCCTTACCGGGTGCTGTTGCCGCTCGGCCGCGCTTTTGGACGGGTGCTCTACCACGCCTCGCCAGACCGCCGCGAGGTGGCGCGCACCAACCTGCGGCTGTGCTTCCCCGAACTCGACGCCGCGGCACGCGAACGGCTGCTCCGCGATCACTTCGGGTCGCTCGGAATGGCCGTCTGCGAGACGGCGATGGCCTTTTTCTGGAGCGACCGGCGCCTCGCACCCTTGGCACACATCGAGGGCCTCGAGAATCTGCAGACCGCCTTGGCGCGCGGCAAGGGCGTCATCCTCATGACCTGCCACATGACGCACCTCGAAGTGAGCGGTCACTTGCTGGCGCTGCACGAGACCATCAGCCTCATGTACCGGCTGCACAAGAACCCGCTGATGGACGAGGCGATCCGCGCCTCGCGTGCCGCGCGCGCCCACGACACGGTGGAGCGCAAGGACGTCCGCGCGATGCTGCGCGAGCTGCGCCGCAAGCACGCGGTCTGGTACGCACCCGATCAGAACTATGGCGGGACGACGCAAGTGGTGTTCGTGCCGTTCTTTGGCGTGCCAGCGCTCACGGTGACCACCACCGGACGCCTCGCCGAGATGACGGGCGCGGCAGTGGTGCCCTTCTTTCCGGTGCGCCTCGCAGACGGCTCGGGCTACCGCATCCGTGTCCTGCCGGCGCTGGAGGGCTTCCCCACTGGCGATGATCACGTCGACACACGCCGAGTGACCGCACTGATCGAGGACGCGATCCGCGAAGCGCCCGAGCAGTACCTCTGGGTACACCGGCGTTTCAAGACACGCCCCGCAGGCGAGGCAAGTGTCTACCCCAAGCAGACCGACCGGCGGAAATGACTCGGGCGGGCTAGCCTGCGCAACGGCTCAACCGGCCGAGTGGCGGGAACCCGCAGCCCGACGAAGACTGCGTTACTTGAGACCGGCGATGTACTCCGCGACCGCCTTCATCTCGGTGTCGGTCAAGCGGCTGGCGACGCCATTCATCATGATGTGCTTGCGCTCGTAGGCTGAGAACGACTTGAGCTGGGTGTAGACGTAGTCCGGATACTGTCCGGCCAGTCGCGGGAACTGGTCGGGGATGCCAGCGCCGTTCGGGCCATGGCAGCCGGTGCAGGACGGCAGGCCCTTGGAGGCGTTGCCGTAGCGATAGATCGCCTCGCCGGCCTTGGCGAGCTCGGCGTTGCTGCCAGCCGGGGGCGGCGGCGTCTGCTTGGAAAAGTACGCGGCCACACTGACCATGTCCTCGGGGCTCAGCATCGCGGCCATGCCGGCCATGATGGCGTTCTGGCGCACGCCACCCTTGAAGTTGGCGAGCTGCTTGGCGATGTAGGCGGGATGCTGGCCGGCCAGATGCGGGTTGGTCGGCACCGGACTCATGCCCTTGAGGCCGTGGCAGGCGGAACAAACCGTGGTGACCAGTTGCTCGGCCCGGGCGAGGTCCGGCTTCGGCGCTTCGGCAAACGCGCCGGTGGCGAACAGGGACAGGGCGAACATGGAAAGGGACCGCTTCATGACGACTCCGGGGTGTAAAGTCCGTTGGGTGCGGGGATTCTAGTCCATCCGCTGCGTTTTCGCGGACTTGGCGGCGGCGTGCGGCCGCGTCGGCCCCGACTGTCCCGTTCATCTTGAGCCCCCATGGCCGTCATCCACGACATCCACTTCGTCACCTCCTTCGACAAGCTGCGCGACCTGCCGGCGCCGGCCGCGCCGGAGGTCGCCTTCGTCGGCCGCTCCAACGCCGGAAAATCGAGCGCGATCAATGCCATGGCCAACCGCAAACGGCTCGCCTACGTGTCGCGCACGCCGGGTCGCACGCAGCTCATCAACTTCTTTGCCTGGGGCGCACGCGGCGTCCTGGTCGACCTGCCGGGCTACGGCTTTGCCAAGGTGCCCGAGGCGATGCGGCGCAACTGGAACGCGCTGGTCGGCGGCTACATCGAGAAGCGCGAGTCGCTCTCGGGCCTGGTGGTCATCATGGATGCGCGCCACCCCATGAAGCAGCTCGACGAGGAGATGCTCGACTGGATCACGCCGCGCCAGATCCCGGTCCACATCCTGCTCTCCAAGGCCGACAAGCTTTCGCGCGGCGAAGCGGTGCAGACGCTGGCCAAGGTCAAGCGCACACTCGGCGAGCGGCCGCTCGCGAGCAGTGTGCAACTCTTCTCCAGCCTCAACCGGCAAGGAGTGGACGAAGCGATCGGCGTGATCAGCCGGATGCTGGCCGGTGGCGGCCCTGCGGCCACAGATGCAGCCTCGGCGAGGCCGGACGCAGCGGTCGACGGGTAGGAGCACTCCCCAACGACGCTGAGCACCGCGTCGAGCATCCGTCTTCGGTGCACATCGCCGGAAAGCGCCTCGACGAAGCATGGCCCGACTGTCAGCCGTGATTTACACTCTCTGCACTTGCCGGAGACGACCATGACCCAGCCCAGCCGCCAGTTCCCTGCCACTCGCCTGCGCCGCATGCGCCACGACGACTGGTCGCGGCGCATGGTTCGCGAGTGCTCGCTCAGCGCGGCCGACTTCATCCTGCCGGTGTTCGTGCTGGATGGGCAGAAGCGCGAGGAGGCGGTAGCCTCGATGCCGGGCGTCAAGCGGCAATCGCTCGACCTGCTGCTGGAGACGGCAAAGCAAGCGCGCGACCTCGGCATCCCGGCGCTGGCACTGTTCCCGGTGATCGACGCGCCACTCAAGTCGCTCGACGCGCGCGAGGCCTACA
>DALYGT010000160.1:0-4123 GCA_031971375.1 Burkholderiales bacterium
TGCCCTTTGAGCAGACCGACCAAGCCCTTGACCAGAGCGCCGGTACCGCCCATCGCCCAGTGCACGCCGTGGCGTTTCTCCAGTGCCGTGATCAGGCTGTAGACCTGCGTCACCGAGAACGGATTGCCACCGATGAGCAGCGGGTGCAGGCTCATCACCATCCGCAATTTGGGGTCTTTGAGGTGCTTTGCGGCGAGGCTGTAGAGCGTCTTCCACGCGCGCATGCGCACCATCGCCGGCAAAGCCGCGAGGAGGTCGGCGATGCTGTCGAAGGCCTTCTCGCTGAGTCCGACGAAGCCGTGCTTGTAGCAGTGCTCGGCGTCCTCGAGGAAGCGCTTGTAGCCGGCGACATCGCCAGGGCTGAACCGCGCCACCTCGGCGATCATCTGCGCCTCGTCGCCGCGGTAGTCGAACCAGCTGCCGTCGTCGAAACGCACCCGGTAGAAGGGGTCCATCAGGCGCAGGTCGATGTCGTCGGACATCGTCTTGCCGCACAGCGTCCACAACTCCTCGAACAGGAAGGGTGCGGTGACGATGGTGGGGCCGGCGTCGAAGACGAAACCGTCGCGGCGGTGCACATAGGCGCGGCCGCCGGGGGCGTCGAGCTTCTCTAGCACCGTGACCTGATAACCCCGCGCGGCAAGCCGGATGGCTGCCGCGAGGCCACCGAAGCCACTGCCGATGACCAGCGCGACCGGCTTGCGCGGCGCACCTTCGGTGCCTGTCTCCGGAATGACCGGTCTCGATTCCATCAGCATTCGGTACGAACTCCGGCAGGGGATCAGGGGCTGCAGCACGACACGCCGAGGGCATCGGGATCGACCCACCCAGCACGAGTCCAAGGGCTGATCCGTCACCTGCACCCGACGTATGTCACGCGGCAATGACACGAGACTGTAAATTGCGATTGACGGTGGAAAATGTCAAGTGTGAGAATGGTTCAATGAGTGTCGCGACCCATGCCTACCCGGCTCCCTCGGCAGTCGCCGAACTGCTGAAGCCGATCACCTGGTTCCCGCCGATGTGGGCGTTCGCCTGCGGCGTGGTGGCCTCTGGGCAGCCGTTCGCCGGCCATTGGGCGCTGATCGTCACTGGCATCCTGCTCGCCGGCCCGTTGGTGTGTGCGACCAGTCAGGCAGTCAACGACTGGTTCGATCGCCATGTCGATGCCATCAATGAGCCGCAGCGGCCGATTCCCTCAGGGCGCATGCCGGGCCGTTGGGGCCTCTATGTCGCGGTCGCGTGGACCGTGCTCTCGCTCGCGGTGGCCCGCTCACTCGGTGACTGGGGGTTCCTCGCTGCGGTGATCGGCCTCGCACTGGCATGGGCCTACAGCGCGCCGCCGCTGCGGCTCAAGGAGAACGGCTGGTTCGGCAACGCCGCCTGCGGCCTCTGCTACGAGGGTCTCGCGTGGATGACCGGATCCGCAGTGATGGCCGGCGGCGCGATGCCAGACGAGCGTTCGCTGTTGCTGGCGCTGCTCTACAGCATCGCCGCCCACGGCATCATGACCCTCAACGATTTCAAGTCGATCCAGGGCGACCGGCAAATGGGCGTGCGCTCGCTACCGGTACAACTCGGTGCCGGCGGCGCGGCGCGCTCGGCATGCTGGACCATGGTGCTGCCGCAGGTCGCGGTGGTGGTGATCCTCCTGCAATGGGGCACCCCCCTGCACGCACTGGCCATCGCCGGGCTCATCGTCGGGCAACTGGTGATGATGCGTTGGTTCGTCGCGCAACCGGTCGAACGCGCCCTCTATTACAGTGGTTTCGGTGTGCCGATCCTCGTCAGCGGCATGATGGTCGCTGCCTGGGCGCTCCGCAGTGTCACCAGCATGCCAGTGGCTACGTTGGGAGGCGCATCTTGAACTCACCGACCCGCGCAGTGGGAAACGCAAGGCACGGCCGCTCCGTCCCGGCCGGCGCTCCCTCGAACCAAGCCGACGCCCGCAACGCAGACCGCCTGATCGGCTGGGGCGGTGTGATCCGGCTCGGTCTGGTACAGGCTTGCATCGGCGCCATCGTCGTCCTCACCACCTCGACCCTCAACCGCGTCATGGTGGTCGAACTCGCCCTGCCCGCGCTGCTTCCTGGCCTGTTGGTCGCGATCCACTACGCGCTGCAGATCCTGCGGCCGCGCATGGGCTTCGGATCCGACCAGAGCGGCCGACGCACGCCATGGATCATCGGTGGGATGCTGGTGCTGGCCGCAGGCGGCGTGGTCTCGGCGACGGCCACCGCGTGGATGGCGAGCGCACCCACGGCCGGCCTGCTGTTGGCAGTGGTCGGCTTCACGCTGATCGGCGTCGGCGTCTCGGCAGCCGGCACCTCGCTGCTGGTGCTTCTGGCCAGATCGGTAGCTGAGCATCGGCGCGCACCGGCGGCGACCATCGTGTGGATCATGATGATCGCGGGTTTCGCGGTGACAGCTGGCGTGGCCGGGTCGCTGCTCGATCCGTATTCACCCGAACGGCTGGTCGAGGTCGCCGGCAGCATCGCAGCGATCGCGGTCGTGGTCACCTTGCTGGCCCTGTTCCGGCTCGAGGCTGACAGCGTGGTGGCCGAGACTGAGCATCAAGCGCCTTTCCTGACCGCCCTGCGCCGCGTGTGGGAAGAACCCGATGCGCGCCAGTTCACGCTGTTCATCTTCGTCTCGATGCTCGCATTCTCGGCGCAGGACCTGATCCTCGAGCCCTTCGCCGGGCTGGTGTTCGGCTTCACGCCCGGGGAGTCGACCCGCCTGTCGGGGGTGCAGCATGGTGGTGTGATGGTCGGCATGATCATCGTCGCGCTGGCTGGCGGTCGACGTGGGCGACCCACGGGCGAGACGCTGCGCAACTGGACCGTCGGCGGCTGCGTCGCCTCGGCGCTCGCGCTCATCGGATTGGTCGCCGGCGGCGCCCTCGGCGGCGACTGGCCGCTGAAGGCCAATGTGTTCCTGCTCGGCGCCGCCAACGGTGCCTTCTCGATCGCTGCGATCGCCTCGATGATGCAACTTGCCGGGCGCGGCGAGAGCGGTCGCGAGGGCGTGCGCATGGGCCTCTGGGGCGCTTCGCAGGCGATCGCCTTCGGTCTCGGTGGACTCGGCGGCGCGGTAGCCAGCGACCTCGCACGGCAGGTCATCGCCGACGCCGGCCTCGCCTACGGCAGCGTGTTCCTTGTCGAGAGCCTGCTGTTCATCGCCTCGGCGCGACTCGCCGCTGCCATCTCGACACGGCCCGGCCGCGATGCCGAGCCCTCATCCGACATCCGCAGCACGGGCTCCGGTACCGACGCGCGAGCACCTACACAACAGAACGACCAGGCCGGAGCCTGGACGGGGGGAGAATGCCATGAACCAGCCTGAGACCTTTGATGTGGTGGTGATCGGTGGCGGACCTGCTGGATCGACAGCGGCCGACGACCTCGCCCGCGCCGGACGCAGTGTGCTGCTGCTCGACCGCGCCGGCCGTATCAAGCCCTGTGGCGGCGCCATCCCGCCCCGCGCGATCAAGGATTTCGACATCCCTGACGAGATGCTGGTCGCCAAGGCCCGCTGCGCACGCATGATCTCGCCCAAGGACGAGAAGGTCGATATCCCGATCGAGGGCGGATTCGTCGGCATGGTCGACCGCGAGCAGTTCGACGAGTGGCTGCGCCAACGCGCCGCCTCGCACGGTGCGGTGCGCCGCACCGGGCTCTATCGCCGCATCGAACGCGGCAGCGACGGTGTCGCGCAGGTCTTCTTTGGCGACAAGGAAGAGGACGGCGTCGAGCATTCGGTCCGGGCGCGCTGCGTCATCGGCGCCGATGGCGCCAAATCGCAGGTCGCTGCCCAGGAGGTTCCCGGCGCAGAGAAGACCAAGTACGTGTTCGCCTATCACGAGATCCTCCGCAAGCCGGCACAAACGACCGCCGACTACGACCCCTCGCGCTGCGACGTCTACTACCGTGGCAGCTTGTCACCAGACTTCTACGGCTGGGTGTTCCCGCATGGCGATACGCTGAGCGTGGGCCTCGGCAGCGCGGAGCGCGGTTTCTCGCTGCGCAAGGCGACCACTCGTCTGCGCGAGGCGGCCGGCATGACCCACTTTGAGACCATCCGCCCGGAAGGCGCGCCGCTGCCGCTCAAACCCCTGCCGCGC
>DALYGT010000161.1:0-4097 GCA_031971375.1 Burkholderiales bacterium
GATGCCGGCGACGTCGTACAGTCGGTACCACTCGTCCTCGGTCGGCAGACGGTGCGTGCGCCCCGTTTGCGCGCTCTTCCAGCGGCAGAAGGCCTTGGCCTCCAGGCAGTTGACCTCGACTGGCCAGCCCCATGGCATCGGCACTTCCTCGGTCATCAGGCGCAGGCGCCAGCCGGCGTCGCCGCGCACCCAGAAGGTCGGCGCGCCGGCCTGCGAGTAGCGCCGCCAACCCTCGCCCTCCTCGTCCCACCATTGCGGGTCGGAGTAGCCGCCGGCCTCGACGAAGGCGAGGTACTCGGCGTTGCTGACCAGCATGCGGCCGGCCTCGAACGCCGGCACCACGACTTCGCGGTGGCCGTACTCGTTGTCCCAGCCGTAGAGCGGGTCATCGAAGGACTTGCCGAGTCGCACTGTGCCCGCGGCGACCGGCACAAGGCTGTTGATCGGCGCTGCGGCGGCGGTCGGCGCGGCGTCGAGGCCGCTGCGGTCGGGCGCCCAGGCGGCCACTGGCTTGACGCGCTGCAACGCGTGCTGACGGATGAGCACCGACGAGGTCTCGAGGTGGATGCGCTCGTGCTCGATACCCATGATGATGGCCCACCACGGGTTGTCCCAGTCGACCGGCATCTGCAGCGGCGCCTCGCGGATGATGCGATCGACCATGGCGCGGACCCTGTCACGGTAGGCGCGCACCTCAGCGGCCGTCGGCCAGTCGTAGTGCGCCTCGTTGAGGTCGTCCCAGCTCATCTCGTCCACGCCCACCGCGAACATCGACTCGAAACGCGGGTTGATGCGCTCGCCGATCAGCCCCGCCAGCAGCAACTTGTTGGTGAAGAACGTGGCCGTGTGCCCGTAGTAAAAGATCAGCGGGTGCCGCAGGCTGATCGGCTTGATGCGGTAGCTGTCCTCGTCGACCAATGCTTCGAACAGCGACTCGTAGGTGCTGAAGGTGCTGTGAAAGTAGTCCGCCAGAGTCTGCCGGAAAGCAGCGGGATCAGCGCCGCGCAGGTCCGGGGTCCGCGGGAAAAGGAGTCTGGGGTCGTTGCGCATCCTGCCAACATACCGCTAGAACATTTCCAAAGGACTGACATGGCGCAGCGGTCGCCGCAAGCCTGGCAGAAGCGCGGATTCATCCGCTGCCGCGCGTACGGTCGCGCTGCAGTACGCGACACAGGATCCCGCCGCGTGGACGGATGGTGACCCGGGAGATGGGCCAGACCCGCTCCGGGTAGACCGGCTCGAAATCGAAGCTGCGAAGGTGCTCGGCAAGGATCAGCTGCGCCTCGAGTTGGGCGATGGACGCTCCGGTGCACACGCGCGGCCCGAGGCCGAACGGGATGTACGTGCCAGTCCGCGGCGGCGCCGAACCCTCGCCAAAGCGCGTCGGGTCGAAGCGATCGGCGTCACGCCACAGCGCCTCGCGACGATGCACCACCCAAGGCGACGCGATGATCAAGGCGCCGCGCGGGACCTCGGTGTCCCCCAGGGATCCGTCTTCAACCGCGACCCTTGTCAGGAAGGCCGCTGGCGGGTATAGCCGCAGCGCCTCACGGAACACTGCGCGTGTCCACATGAGCATCTTGGCGTCGCCGAACGTCATCGGGCGCGTGCCGATGTGCGAATGCACCTCCTCGCGCAGCCTCGCCATCGCCTCAGCTTGCTGACTCAGCATAAAGATCGCCCAGGTCAGCGCGCTGGCCGATGTCTCGTGCCCGGCGAGGAAGAGGACCGTGAGTTGATCGATGAGTCGCTCGGAGGAGAAAGCCGTGCCATGCGCATTTCGCGCCTCGATCGCTGCCTGACAGAAATCGGCAAAGGTCTCGCCGCGCGCCAGCGCAGCGCGACGCCGCTCGACCAGCTTGCCGATGAGACGCCGGACCTTGTTGGCATCCTCGACCACATCGGCCGGGCTCGGCTCGGGATTGTCCGGGTCCGAGCGCAGAACCACATGCAGGTCGAACTGCGGTGCAGCACGCTGGAAGCGCATGAATGCAGCGAACACTTCCGCGGCATCCGGGCCGGCGATCGGTTCGGAGAAGATGGCGCGGAAGATGATGTCGGCGGTGACCCGGCTCAACTCCTCCTCGAGGTCGATGACGATGCCATCACCGAGCGCACGCAAGTGCTCGGCGTGGTCGCGCACCGCAGCCTGCATCATCGGGAAGACCTGCTCAAGACGCATCTGCGCCAACGCTGGCTCGAGCATGTGACGGTCATGCTCCCAGGTGCTGCCGTCACTCACCAGAAGGCCCTCGCCGACCAAGGGTCCGAGCGCGGCGCGCATCAGGTCGCTCTTGGTGTAGCGCGAACGTGCATCGACGAATACGTGGCGGATCAGGTCTGGGTCACTGACCACGAACACCTTGCGCCGCCCAACCGGGATCTGCACCACCGGCTCGCGGTAGACGTCGGCAGTGAGCACCTCAAGCAGATCGCGGCGCTGACGCGAGGCGATCCACCAAGCGACGCGGACGCCAGACGGTGGCTCGGGCGCCGGAGGACGCCAGAGCGCAGCGCGCGCTCCCGGGCCAGCGCCAGCGCGATCAGCCCGGCTTGCGCCTGCCACCGTCGTCCCGGTCACCATCGTCTTGGAGTCATTCGTCACCCGGTCAAGCATAGCCTCGACGTGCAATATGTTCTGACCGACTCGCGATCCAAGCCGGGAGCCTGACAGAATCAAGGTTTCGCGACCACCCTGCCAGACCATCCGACCCTCTGGTCGCTTGCGCTTGCCCCCATATGCATACTCCCATCATCTTCATCACCGGTTGTTCAAGCGGCATCGGCCGCCACTGCGCCGAGGGAATGCTCAAGCGTGGCTGGCGCGTCTTCGCCAGCGCGCGTCGCGAAGACGACATCGCATCCCTGCGCGCAGCGGGTCTCGAGACGCTGATGCTCGACATGGCTTGCAGCGAGAGCGTCGCCACAGCCGCTGCGACATTGCTGAGCCTTACCGGCGGCCGCATCGACGCGGTGTTCCTCAACGCCGGCTACGGCCAGTCCGGCCTGGTCGAGCGCCTCACACGCAAGAGCCTGCGCGAGCAGTTCGAGACCAATGTGTTCGGCAACATCGACCTGCTGACACACCTCATCCCGGCCATGCGGGCAGCGCGGCGTGGCCGCATCGTCTTCAACTCGTCGGTGCTCGGCACTGTGGCGATCCGGGATCATGGTGCCTACGTCGCCAGCAAGTTCGCGGTGGAAGGCTTCGCAGACACGTTGCGGCTCGAATTACGCGACAGCGGCATCCATGTGAGTCTGATCGAACCGGGGCCGATCGAGTCGCGCTTCCAGGCCAACGCAGCGGCTGCGCGTGCGCGGCTAGATGCGATTGAAGCCGCGGCGCGCGAGACCGACGCAGGCGAGCGCCGCTACCCGTTCACCCTCGGACCGCAAGCCGTTTTGCGCAAGCTTGTGCACGCGTGTGAGGCGCACAACCCGCGCCCACGCTACCCCGTCACGCTGCCGTCACACTTGATCAGTGTGCTTCGAAGGGTGCTGCCGACCTGCGCGATGGACATGATCCTCGCGCGCGTCGGTTAAGTCCCCGCGAACTGAGCCGCTGCGAGCCGGGCGTAAAGCCCGCCGTGGGCCACCAGCTCCGCATGCGTCCCCTGCTCCACCACGCGTCCGGCATCCAGCACGAGAATGCGGTCTGCCTTCTGTACGGTCGACAAGCGGTGCGCGATGACCAATGCTGCACGCCCCGGTAGCAGCGACTCCAACGCCGCCTGCACCGCCTGCTCAGACTCGGTGTCCAGCGCCGACGTGGCCTCATCGAGCAGTAGCAGTGGCGGATCGCGCAGCACTGCCCGCGCGATGGCAATGCGTTGACGCTGCCCGCCCGAGAGTTGCAGTCCGCGTTCCCCGAGCAAGGTGTCGTACCCCTGCGGAAGCGCTTCAATGAAGCCCTCGGCGTGCGCTGCTCGCGCGGCGGCGCGGATCTCGTCATCGGCGGCATTGAGGCGGCCGTAGCAGATGTTGTCGGCGACACTCGCCGCAAAGATCGCCGGCTCCTGTGCCACCACCCCGATGCCGGCCCGCAGCTGGGCCAGACAGCCGGTGACGGTGTCGAGGCCGGCCACCGTGACCGCGCC
>DALYGT010000162.1:0-4036 GCA_031971375.1 Burkholderiales bacterium
ATGCGCCCGGTCTGGCCGACCGGCATCGCCAGCACCACCACGTCGGCGCCGCGCACGCCGGCGGCAGCGTCAGTGAAGCCGTGGTCGATGAGGCCCAGCGTGCGCGCCTCGTCGAGGGTGGCCTGCGAGCGGCCGATGCCGACCACGCTGCCGACCGCGCCGGCCTCGCGCAGCGCGGCCGCCAGCGAGCCGCCGATCAGGCCGACGCCGACGATGGCGAGGCGATCGATGCGGGTTGTTGGGGCGGTTGCGCTGCTCATGCGGGCGATCCGGGTCTCTCGTACGTCGGTTTTTGCGGTCGTCGTGGCGGACGTGGCGGGCTCAGCCGCCACTCGCCGGCGCCTGCTCCGCCAGCTCGGCCGCGCGCAGCACCGCCCGCGCCTTGTTCTCGGTCTCCTGCCACTCTGACTGCGGCACCGAGTCGGCGACGATGCCGGCCCCGGCCTGCACGTAGAGCTGGCCGTCCTTGACCACGCCGGTGCGGATGGCGATGGCGACGTCCATATTGCCGCTGTAGTCCAGATAGCCCACCGCGCCGCCGTAGACGCCGCGCTTGGTCGGCTCGAACTCGTCGATGATCTGCATCGCCCGCACCTTGGGCGCGCCCGAGAGCGTGCCGGCGGGGAAGGTCGCCTTGAGCGCGTCGATGGCATCCAGCCCCGGCTTGAGCGTGCCCTGCACGTTGGAGACGATGTGCATCACATGCGAGTAGCGCTCAATCACCATGTGATCGGTCACGCGCACGCTGCCGGTCTGCGCCACCCGGCCCACGTCATTGCGGCCAAGGTCCATCAGCTGCACGTGCTCGGCGCGCTCCTTGGGGTCGGCGAGCAGGTCCTCGGCCAGCGCGCGGTCCTCCTCGGGCGTGGCGCCGCGCGGGCGCGTGCCGGCGATCGGCCGCACGTTGACGACGCCGTCCTCGAGCCGGACCAGGATCTCCGGGCTGGCACCGACCACGTGGAAGTCGCCGAAGTCGTAATAGAACATGTAGGGCGACGGGTTGATGCTGCGCAGCGCCCGGTACAGGGACAGCGGGTGCGCGGCCAGCGGACGGCGGCGGCGGTTGGCCAGCACCACCTGCATGATGTCGCCGGCTCGGATGTACTCCTGCGCCGCCTCGACCGCCTGCAGGAAACCCGCCTCCGGCCACTCGCGCACCGCCTCCACCGGCGGCGCGGCGACGGCGGCCGGCGCGTGCGCGGCCTGGTCGAGTTGTGCGGTGAGTTCGTCGAGGCGCCTCTGCGCGGCGTCAAAGGCGCCAGGCTGCGCGGGGTCGGCCCAGACGATGAGCGAGAGCTTGCCGCGCAGGTTGTCGAAGACGGCGAGCTCGTGGCTGACCAGCAGCAGGATGTCGGGCAGACCGAGCGGGTCGGGCGGCGCGCTGTCGGCGAGGCGCTTCTCGATGTAGCGGACGATGTCGTAGGAAAAGTACCCCGATAGCCCACCGGCAAAGCGCGCCGGGCCCTCGCAGGGCGCGGCGCGGACCGCCGCCATGTGCTCGCGCACGGCCAGCAGCGGGTCGGCCACCGTGCGCGTCGAGACCGGCTTGCGGTCGCGCTCCAGCGTCACCTCGTGGCCGCGCACCACCAGCCGCTCGCGCGCCGGCAACCCGATGATTGAGTAGCGGCCGAAGCGCTCGCCGCCCACCACCGACTCCAGCAGAAAAGAATCCGGCCGGTTGGCGAGCTTGAGGTAGACGGTGAGTGGCGTTTCGAGGTCGGCGTAGGTCTCCCGCATCACCGGGATGAGGGTGTGGCCGGCGGCGGCGAGGCGGGCAAAGTCGTCGCGGTTCATGCCGGTGCCTCCGCCGCCAGCGCCAGCAGCGCCGGCAACTCGAGGAAGGAGCCGATGACGCGGTCGGCGGCCAGCGGCACGCCGGGGCCGCCCTCGTTGTAGCCGTAGGGCAGGCACCAGACCGGGCAGCCGGCGGCGCGTGCGGCCTCGACGTCGTTGCTCGAGTCGCCGACCATCAGCGCCGCGGCAGGCGCCACGCCGAAGTGCGCGCAGGCGTGAAGCAGCATGTCGGGGTGCGGCTTTTTTCTCGAACACGTGTCGCCGCTCACCACCAGATCAAAGAACGGCGAGAGGCCGGTCTTGTCCAGCAGCGGCAGGGTGAAGCGTTCGTGCTTGTTGGTGACGCAGGCCAGCGCGAAGCCGGCTGCCTGCAGCGCGCCCAGACCCTCGACCACGCCCGGGTAGGGCGGCGAATCGTGACCCAGAAGGTCCTCGTAGTGCGCCTCGAAGCGGGGCAACAGGTCGTCGATCTCGGCCCGCGTCGGCTCGCGCTGCAGCGCCACGCGCAGCGACTGGCCGAGCAGGTGCCCGAGCCCGCGGCCGATGAAGCTGACCACCTGCGGCAGGTGCAGCTCGGCCAGGCCCTGCTCGACCAGGGTGCGGTTCATGGCGCGGGCGAGGTCGGGCCCCGACTCGAGCAGCGTGCCATCGAGGTCGATCAGCAGGGCACGGATGGCAAGCGCGTGGCCCGCGCCATCCGGCTGCGAGGGGTCGGCGGCGCCAGCGGCTCGGGTGACGGTATCCATGCGGTGTCGGGTGCCGCTGCTCAGGCCGCGTGCGCCGGGCCGGCGCCGGCGAGCTCGTCGCGCAGTGCGGCGATGACGCTGTCGTAGCGGTGCGGGTCACCTTCGCGCGCGGCGCCGAACACGGCCGAGCCCGCCACAAAGGTATCTGCGCCAGCGCGGGCGACCTCGGCGATGTTGTCGACCTTGATGCCGCCATCGACTTCGAGCCGGACGCGGTGCCCGGTCTCCCGCGAGTGGGCGTCGAGCATGGCCCGCACGGTACGCAGCTTCGGCAACGTCGAGGGGATGAACGACTGCCCGCCGAAGCCCGGGTTCACCGACATCAGCAGCACCAGATCGAGTTTGTCGAGGACGTGCTCGAGGTGGCCGACCGGCGTGGCCGGGTTTAGCACCAGGCCGGCTTGGCAGCCCTGGTCGCGGATCAGGCTCAAGGTGCGGTCGACGTGGTCGGAGGCCTCCGGGTGGAAGCTGATCAGGTTGGCGCCGGCCTTGGCGAAGTCGGGCACGATGCGGTCGACCGGGCGCACCATCAGGTGCACGTCGATGGTCGCCTGCGTGTGTGGGCGGATGGCGGCGCAGACCAGCGGGCCGATGGTGAGGTTGGGGACGTAATGGTTGTCCATCACGTCGAAGTGGATCCAGTCGGCGCCGGCGGCGATGACATCGCGCACCTCCTCGCCCAGACGCGCAAAGTCGGCCGAGAGGATGCTGGGGGCGATGACAAAACCGGTCATGGTGCGTGCTTGCTGCGGGCGGTAGGCGTTGCTTGCTCGGGCGTTTGCCGGGGGTGCGCCAGGCGCGATGCCCCGCGAACCACGGCGGTAAAGCTTGTGAGTTTAACCGAGGGCCGTCGGATGACAGCGCCCGCCTTGCGCGGCGCGCGCAAATCAGATGGAATCAGCCCATGAGCGACGACGTCATCCACCGCATCGAAGTCTCGGCACACGCCATGTTCGTGCCGGAGCAGTCGGACATCGTCGCCGACCGCTACGTGTTCGCCTACACCGTGACCATCCGCAATAGCGGTTCGGTGCCCGCGCAGCTGGTGTCGCGGCACTGGATCATCACCGACGCGCTCAAGCGTGTGCAGGAGGTGCGCGGCCAGGGCGTGGTCGGCGAGCAGCCGTGGCTCGCGCCGGGCCAGCAGTTCGAGTACTCGAGCAGCGCATCCATCGCCACGCCGGTCGGCACCATGCACGGCAGCTACCAGATGGTTGCCGCCGATGGCAGCCGTTTCGACGCCGAGATCCCGCCGTTCCAGCTGTGCCTGCCAAGGACCTTGCACTGAGACTCGTTGCGGCCCTGCTGCTGGCCACCCTCGCCGGCTGCGCTCAACTCCGTCTGCCCGGCCACGAGCCGGCGCGACAGGCCCCGCCGTCTCGTCCCCAGCCACCCGCCGTCACCGCGCGCCCCGCATCGGAGGCACCTGCGGGCCGCGTGGTGACCTTCGCCGACCTGCCCGGCTGGGCTGACGAGCGCCACGCCGAGGCGCTGGC
>DALYGT010000163.1:0-4029 GCA_031971375.1 Burkholderiales bacterium
CATGTCTCGCTCCGGTCACCCTGACCGGGCGACGTTGTTCAACAAAGGCCGCGCCGGCGGCCGGTCTCAGAGCGAGTGCAAGGGGGGCCCGCGGCTATGCGCGGGCGGCGGCGTACGGTCGACGACCGCAGCTTGAAAGTCTCGAAAAGCCTTTAGAGGCGGCGCGTCGGGCGTCACTCCGGGAACGTCGAGAAACGGCGTCCCATCGATCACCGCGTGCAATTGTGGCGCCTCGCAACCCCCGGGCTGCTGGGCGGGATCGGTGTCCTCACCCGAGGGCGGCGCACCCGCCGACACCCCATGCACACCGAGCCCCATGTGCACCAACACGTGCTGCACAGCTGCGTATTGGAGCAGCAGCAAGGACAGGATGAGGGCGGGAAGCAACCCGTGACGGAGGGTCTTCAAGGGGTGTGCGCGCAGGTTCCTTAGCGCTTCTTCTGCATGAATTTGCCGGTGATCTGTGCCCCGCGCTGCGCCTTGAGCAGGGCGTAGGTCACCTCACCATCGACCACTGCACCGGCGCTGAGGTGGAGTTCTGTGCACTCAGCCTTGCCATGGAAACGGCCGTCGATGAACAGCGAGTCACAGCGACACTGACCACTGACCGACCCTGTCTGACCGATGACCAAGACGCGGACCTCGACGTCACCTTCGAAAGACCCGTCGACCCGCAGATCGTTCTTGGCCTTTACCACGCCATTGAAATGAAAGCCCTCTGAGATGGTCGATTCTGATCGCATGGTCGGCTGATCCGGGGTTGTCGAAGGACTGGTAGCTGCAACGAACGTGGTCGGCGATGTCGGCGAGGGCGTTGGCTGCGCGGAGGGTGCTGCCGATGTGGTGAGGAGGCGCTCCAGAGACTTGGCCGACTCGGCCTGAGCGTTGGGGTCTTCGCGCCGAAGTTTGAACAGGTCCATGGGTACTCCTCAGGGCTCGAGGTCGGCGGGCGCGTCTGGGTTGGCGGTAGCGTCACCGGGCGAGGGCTCGGACCGTGGCGCCGGAGCCTCGGGTATCGCCGGTTTGGCGCGCTTCTCTGCGCCGCCGCGCTTGAGGTCGCCTTCGATCGTCGCACCCTGTTCGATCTCGATGATCTCGTAGACGATATTGCCTCTAACCCTCGCGGTCGAGCGGAGGATCAGCGTGTCGGTGACTGTGATGTCCTTCTGAATCTCTCCGTGGACGTCGGCAAGCGCTGTGGTCACCGATCCAGTGATGCGGCCAGTGGTGCCCACACGCACCTCGTTCGCCAACACTTCACCGTCGATCTCGCCATCGATGTTGGCGACACCCGGCAGATCGAGCCGGCCCGTCAACTTCACGCCATCGCCGATCGACACGCAACCGGGATTCGAAGATTCCGCCATTCTTTCAACCTCCTGTCTGCTCAAAGATCGAGCGTAAACTCCCCGAACCCCGGGACCCGAACCAAATCATCGCATATCGACGCGATGCGAGAACATAAAGGCTCTCCACAAGGCGCCGCCCGAGGGCCGTTCTTACGCATGTTAAAATCAAGGGCTGTGCAGCCAGGGGAGACTCTCACCGAGATCCCGCGCCATGCAAATCATCGTCGTCACCCATGCCGGTCGCCGCACCCGCTCCTTCCACATCAGGACGTGGCAGATCGCGCTGCTCGGCTCACTCGCGGGCGTCCTGCTGTTTAGCGGGAGCGTCTGGTCGTGGGCGGTCGGAGGCGCAGACCGTAGCGCGCTGCAATACATCGTCGACATCTGGGACGGCACCCGGGGCGACGTCGTCGCCAGCAAGATCGGCGAATTGAGTGCCCGCATCGAGAGCCTCGAGGCAGTCCTCGACATCAGCCACCAGGACGAACCGAGATCACCCCTGCAGCGCCAGAGTCTCGGTGGTGCACATCAGCAGGCGATGCAGCAGACCGCCATCCGCAACCTGGAGTCCCGGGCAGAGGTTTTGCAGGCGGAACTCGAGCGCCAGTTGGCGCGCCGCGAAAGGGAGGCACGGACGGCACTCACCCGCTCACTCGATCTGCCGGTGCAAGGCTTCGTGTCCTCCGGGTTCGGCTGGCGGACTCACCCGGTATTGGGGGAGCCAGCTTTCCACCGCGGCATCGACTTCTCAGCACCGGCGGGCACACCGGTGCAGGCGGCGGCGGCCGGGGTGGTCACCTTCATCGGGCCGGCAGAGTCTTACGGCAAGCTGGTCGTGATCAGCCACGGCAATCGTGTCCAGTCGCGCTATGCCCACCTCGAAGGGATCGAGGTCACGACCGGGATGGCGCTGCTGCCGGGGCAACGCATCGGCAGGGTCGGGTCGACCGGGCGTTCCACCGGGCCGCACCTCCATTTCGAACTGGTGATCGGTGACCGGGTCGTCAACCCGCAACCATTCCTCGGGTCCGGCAGCCGAGCCCACGCGTTTGATGCTCCGTCCGCGTAAGAACCCGTTGGTCGATGGCCCGCTGCTGGTCGGCAGTCCCAGCCGCCTCAGACGCTGGCGCCTGATCAGCCTGCTCCTTGGTGGGATCGTCATCGCCCTCGTGTTCTCGTGGCCCAAGCCGCAGCCAGGCAAGGACGAGGTTCCCGACGAGGTCTGGTGGCGGCGCTTGGTGTCGCACATCGCATTGCAGAGATTGGTCAAGAATGTCGATGCATCGGCGGTCGAGGAGATGCGTCAGAAGCTCGCACAGTCGGAGGCGGAGCGGGTCTCGTTGAGCGAGCGCCTAGCCGAAGCCGGCAAACTGCTCGAGATCGATCGATCGAAACAGCGGCTGTCACAGGTCGTCGCACGCAAAGACGCCCGCGAGATCACCTTTGAGATCCTCCTGCGGACACCCAATGGCGAGTCGCCGGGCACTCGACTCTCAATCGAGGTGATGGCGATCAAGGACCCTGCGAGCGGGATGTCCGCGACTCGCACGAGCACCTTGGCGCTGGACGTGGTCCGCTCGACGCGACTTGCCGTCGTAGCCCCAAAGGTTGCTGAAACGCTGCAGGGGCGGATACCATCCGGCGCCTCCCACCTGCTGGTGATGCTCACGCCCGCAGGCGATGCCACTCAAACCGAAGCGCTGATGGTGCCGGTCAAGGGAAACAACTGAGATGCTCTTCAATCGCCGCAAATCGGTTCGGATCGAAGCCGGCAACCTCAACACGCTGGTCGACCAGAGCGTTGCGCTCACGGTCCTCGAAGGGCGGATCGTTTTTCGTTTTGAAAAGAGTCTGCGCTTTGACGGCACCCTGGACGGAAGCCTTCAGGGAACACTCAAGCGCGATTGCGTCCTCGTCATCGGCCCCAAGGCCGTGGTCAATGGCAACGTGCTGGCGCAGAGCGTGGTAGTGCTGGGCACCGTCAACGGCAACGTCTCCGGCGAGTACGTCGAGATCCGCGAGTCTGCCAAGGTCTTGGGCGACATCACCTATGTGCGCGTCGAGATCCATCAGGGGTCTCACGTGCAGGGACGCATGTTCCGCATCGAGGGGGACCGGCGGGCAGAGGACGTCGAGGCGCAGGCGAACATCAGACAGCCGGCCTGACCGGTCGCTGTTAACCCAAGCCCCACGCGCCGCTATTCGACGGTCACACTCTTTGCCAGATTGCGCGGCTTGTCGACATCGGCGCCGCGCGCGCACGCGGTGTGATACGCCAGCAGCTGCAGCGGCACCACGTGCAGCACCGGGCTCAAGGGGCCGTAGTGCTCGGGCATGCGGATGACGTGGATGCCTTCGCTGCTGTCGATGCGGGTGTCGGCGTCGGCCAGCACGTAGAGCACGCCGCCGCGGGCGCGCACTTCCTGCATGTTGCTCTTGAGCTTTTCCAGCAGCGCATCGTTTGGTGCCACGGTGACCACGGGCATGCTGCTGGTCACCAGTGCCAGCGGGCCATGCTTGAGTTCGCCAGCCGGGTAGGCCTCGGCGTGGATGTAGCTGATCTCCTTGAGCTTGAGCGCGCCCTCCAGCGCAATGGGGTAGTGCAAGCCTCGGCCCAGGAAGAGTGCGTTTTCCATGCGGGCAAAGTCTTCCGCCCAGCCCATGACTTGCGGCTCCAGCG
>DALYGT010000164.1:0-4024 GCA_031971375.1 Burkholderiales bacterium
GCGGCTACACCGCCGCCGACGTCGTGCGCCTGCGCGGCAGCGTCCAGCCCGAATACACCCTTGCCAAGCTTGGTGCCGAGAAGCTCTGGGCGCAGTGCAATGGTGCTGCCAAGAAGGGCTACGTGAACGCCTTCGGCGCGATCACCGCCGGTCAGGCGATGCAGCAGGCCAAGGCCGGCGTCGAGGCCGTGTACCTGTCGGGCTGGCAGGTCGCTGCCGATGGCAACACCTCCGAGACCATGTACCCCGACCAGTCGCTGTATGCCTACGACTCGGTGCCGACCATGGTTCGCCGCATCAACAACACCTTCAAGCGCGCCGACGAGATCCAGTGGTCGCGTGGCATCGAGAAGGGCCACAAGGATTACGTCGACTATTTCCTGCCGATCGTGGCCGACGCCGAAGCCGGTTTCGGTGGCGTGCTCAACGCCTTCGAACTGATGAAGAACATGATCGCTGCGGGTGCCGCCGGCGTGCACTTCGAAGACCAGCTGGCAGCCGTGAAGAAGTGCGGTCACATGGGTGGCAAAGTGCTGGTTCCGACCCGCGAGGCGGTCGAGAAGCTGATCGCTGCGCGCTTCGCTGCCGACGTCATGGGTGTGCCGACCATCGTGCTCGCCCGCACCGACGCCGAAGCCGCCAACCTGATCACCAGCGACCACGACGACAACGACAAGCCCTTCCTCACCGGTGAGCGCACCCAGGAAGGCTTCTACCGCGTCAAGAACGGTCTGGAGCAAGCCATCAGCCGCGGTGTCGCCTACGCCGAGTACGCCGATCTGGTGTGGTGCGAGACCGGCACGCCGGACCTCGGCTTCGCGCGTGAGTTTGCCCAGGCCGTGCACGCCAAGCATCCCGGCAAGCTGCTCTCGTACAACTGCTCGCCGTCGTTCAACTGGAAGAAGAACCTCGACGACGCGACCATCGCCAAGTTCCAGGACGAGCTGTCGGCGATGGGCTACAAGTACCAGTTCATCACCCTCGCTGGTATCCACCTCATGTGGTACAACACGTTCCAGTTCGCGCACGCCTATGCGCGCGGCGAAGGCATGAAGCACTACGTCGAGATGGTTCAGGAGCCCGAATTCGCGGCCCGCGACAAGGGTTACACCTTCGTCTCGCACCAGCAGGAAGTCGGTGCCGGCTACTTCGACGACGTCACCACCGTGATCCAGGGCGGTTCCAGCTCGGTCAAGGCGCTGACGGGTTCGACCGAAGAAGAGCAGTTTCACTAAGCCGCGGGACGGTAGCGGGCGCGCTGTCTCGCAGCCGCCTGCACGCGTTGTGCAAGAAAGGAGCCTTCGGGCTCCTTTCTTTTTCCCGCAACGTCGATTTGCCGCAGCGCAGCGTGAAACTGTAGCAAGACCGGTTTAGCATGACCTCGCTTTGGATTAATTCGAAGCGGTGGCGCCCGTCGGTGCCTCCGCGCGGGTCTGGAGGCAGCGTGGCGGGTGCTTCGGTGTCGGGCGGTGCGGGCTCGCTCTCGCGCTATCTGCCCTGGTTGCTGTGCGGGGCCACTGCGCTTGGCGGGCTCGCGCTCTGGTCATGGTCGGGCGCGTACTGGTGTCTGGCCGCGGGGCTGCTCGGCGGTCTGCTGTTCTGGCAAGGCATCCTCGACTTGCGGCAGACGCGCCACGCCCTGCTCCGCAATTATCCTGTCAGCGGTTGGCTGCGCTTCATCCTCGAGAACTTCCGGCCGGAGATCCGCCAGTACTTCCTCGAATCCGACACCGAGGAACTGCCATTCAGCCGGACCCAGCGCGCGATGGTCTACCAGCGCGCCAAGTCGCAGAACGACAAGCGCCCGTTCGGCACCCTCATCGACCTTTACCGCACCGACGTCGAGTGGCTGACGCACTCGGCGCGCCCCGTGGAGGCGGACCCGACGGCCTTCCGCGTGCGCGTCGGCGGACCGGATTGTCGCCAACCCTACGACTGCTCGGTGCTGAACATCTCGGCCATGAGCTTCGGTGCGCTCTCCGCCAATGCCATCCAGGCGCTCAACCGCGGCGCGAAGTTGGGCGGCTTCGCCCACGACACCGGCGAGGGCTCGATCTCCACGCACCACCGTGCGCATGGCGGTGACCTGATCTGGCAGGTCGCCTCGGGCTACTTCGGCTGTCGCGATGCCCAAGGCCGATTCGACCCGGAGCGCTTTGCCGCCAATGCCGCCGACCCGCAGGTCAAGATGATCGAGATCAAGCTGTCGCAGGGCGCCAAACCGGGCCACGGCGGCATGCTGCCGGGCGCCAAGGTCAGCGCCGAGATCGCCGCTGCGCGTGGCGTGCCGCAAGGCGTCGATTGCATCTCGCCGGCGGCGCACAGCGCCTTCGACTCGCCGCTCACGCTGATCGACTTCATCTGCCGATTGCGTGAGTTGTCGGGTGGCAAACCGGTTGGCATCAAGCTGTGCATCGGCCACCCGTGGGAGTGGTTCGGCATTGCAAAAGCGATCCGCGACACCGGTCGCGGCCCAGACTTCATCGTCGTGGATGGCTCCGAGGGAGGTACCGGCGCGGCGCCGGCCGAGTTCAGCGACCACATCGGCATGCCCCTGCGAGACGGCCTGCGCCTGGTTCACAACACACTGGTCGGCATCGGCTGGCGCGACCGCATCCGTGTCGGCGCGTCGGGCAAGGTCGTCTCCGCGTTCGACATCGCCTTGATGCGCGCCATCGGCGCCGATTGGTGCAACTCGGCCCGCGGCTTCATGTTCGCGCTCGGCTGCATCCAGTCGCGCTCCTGCCACACCGACCGGTGCCCGACCGGCGTGGCGACGCAGGATGCACTGCGCCAGCGTGCGCTGGTGGTCCCTGACAAGGCGCAGCGCGTCTGGAACTTCCACCGCCACACGCTCGAAGCACTGGCGGAGTTACTGTCGGCGGCGGGTCTGCACCACCCGCAGGACCTCAACGCCGACCACGTCATGGTGCGCGTCTCGCGCGGGCGGTCGGCGCCGATGTCGTCGATCCTGCCGACCGTCGCGCCAGGGTGTCTGCTAGATGGTGTACGCATGCCGCTCGACACACCAAAGGCGTTCATGGTGTTCTGGGAGGCATCGCGCACGGATGTCTTTGGCTATGACCGTGAGGCGGCCGACCCGCCGCCACAGTTGCCCGCCAGTTTCAACCCGCCGGCGCTCGTCGCGGAGACAGCGGGGGGGGCCGCCGCGACCGGCCGCCCCCGCGCGGCGACCTCGCAACCTGTCTGAGGAGGATCCGTGGATCCCATGCACGATCCCGACCCGTCCGAGACCGAGGACTGGCTCGGCGCGCTCAAGGCGGTGGTCGAGCACCGGGGGCCCGAGCGAGCCGATTTCCTCCTCGACGAATTGGTCAGGCTGGCACGACGCGAGCAGGCGTGGGTGCCGCATTCGCTGACCACCGCCTACGTCAACACCATCCCGGTGGCGCAACAGCCGCCCTACCCGACCGACCGCGAGATCGAGACGCGCGTCAGTGCGCTGATCCGCTGGAACGCGATGGCCATCGTCCTGCGCGCCAACAAGGATTCGTCAGAGCTGGGGGGGCACATCGCCAGCTACCAGTCCTCGGCTACGCTCTACGAGACCGGTTTCTCGCACTTCTGGCACGCGCCGACCGCCGATCATGGCGGTGATCTGGTGTTCTTCCAGGGCCACTCGGCGCCCGGCATCTACGCCCGCGCCTTCCTCGAGGGGCGTCTGAGTGCGGCGCAGCTCGACAACTTCCGGCGCGAGTCCGGCGGTGGCGGGCTGTCGTCATACCCGCATCCACGCCTGATGCCGGACTTCTGGCAGTTCCCGACCGTCTCCATGGGTCTGGGGCCGCTGATGGCCATCTACCAGGCGCGCTTCATGCCCTACCTCGACGACCGTGGCCTGGCGCGTACGCGCGGGCGCAAGGTCTGGTGCTTCCTCGGCGACGGCGAGTGCGACGAGCCGGAATCGTTGGGCGAGATCGCGCTGGCCGGCCGCGAGCACCTCGACAACCTGATCTTCGTCGTCAATTGCAACCTGCAGCGGCTTGACGGACCGGTGCGCGGC
>DALYGT010000165.1:0-3986 GCA_031971375.1 Burkholderiales bacterium
CATCATCCCGGCGCTTGAGGCTGCGCGTCGCGAGGGAATCGCTGCAGAAGGTCCGTTGCCTGCCGATACCTTGTTCGTGGAAGAGACCTGTGGCGCGGCAGATGCCGTGCTGGCGATGTACCACGACCAAGGTCTGCCGGTGCTCAAGCGCGCGAGTTTCGGGCGCGGCGTGAATATCACGCTCGGCTTGCCTATCATCCGCACATCAGTCGACCACGGCACGGCACTGGACATCGCTGGCAGCGGCCGGGCAGACGGCGGCAGCCTGCTCAACGCCGTCGAAAGCGCACAGCGCCTTGTCCTGGCGTCGCGCGCCGCAGTGCAGCCAGATTCGAGATCCGCCGCCTGACCGCGGCAATCTGTTCGAGAAGGACACGCAGACATGTCAGAAGAGAAACACGCCGAAGAAGCCGGCGCAGAAGCACCCAAGAAGTCCGGAAAACTCAAGGTGATCATCATCGCGGTGGTTGCTGCCCTGATCGGTGCCGTCGGCGCGGGCGCGGCGTTCTTCCTGCTCGGCGAGCATCCGCCCCAAGCAGAGAACCCCGATGAACAGGCCGATGAGGGCGGCGATGCCGGTGGCCAAGAGAAGAAGAAAAAGAAGAAGAAAAAGAAGGGTGAAGGCGGCGGCGGCGAACACGGTGCTGCGGCTTACATGAAGCTCGACAACCTCACCGTGAACCTGTCTGGCGGCAAAGACCACTTCCTAGCCGTCAGCATGGAACTCAAGCTGGCCGAACCGGAAGCCCAGGTGCACCTGACCGAGCGTCTTCCGGAGGTCAAGAATCTGGTTCTCATCACGCTTTCGGCACAGACGCCCGATTCGCTCTCGTCGGTCGACGGCAAGAATGCGCTGGCGCAAAAACTGCGTGACGACCTCAACGCGCTCATTGATGAAGACGAGGAGACCGGCGTCGAGAACGTGTTCTTCACGCAGTTCATCATCCAGTAAAAAATGTTTTAGTCTCGAACTGTTACAGTGTATTCTTGATTGAACGTGTCACCCTCAGGCTTGCATGGCCGATCAGGTTCTATCCCAGGATGAAGTCGATGCCCTGCTGAGGGGTGTCACCGGTGAACTTCCGGACGAGGCCGCCGCCGTCGAGAACGACGACGACGGCGTCAGGCCGTACGACATCGGTCGGCAGGAGCGCATCGTCCGCGGCCGGATGCCAGGCCTCGAGCTCGTCAACGAGCGGGCAGCCCGGCAGATTCGTCTCGGCTTCTACAATTTCATGCGGCGCAGCGCCGAGATCTCGGTTGGCCCGGTCCGCATCGAGAAGTACAGCGAGTTCATCCGCAAGCTGGTGGTCCCCACCAACATCAACCTGATCTCGCTGCAGCCCGAGTTGTACGGCACGGCGCTGTTCATCTTCGACCCCAACCTGGTGTTCCAGGTGGTCGACACCCTGTTCGGCGGCACCGGCAAGATCCACATGCGCGTCGAAGGACGCGAATTCACCACCACCGAGCAACGCGTCATCGCGCGCATGCTCGACATCGCGTTCAAGGCCTTTGACATGGCCTGGGAGCCGATCGCGAAACTTGAACACAAGTTCATGCGCTCGGAGATGAACACGCAGTTCGTCAACATCGCCACCCCGACCGAGGTGGTGGTGGTGACCACCTTCAACATCGAACTCGGCAACGGCGGCGGCAACTTCCACGTCTGCATGCCCTATTCGATGATCGAGCCGATCCGCGAGCCGCTGTGCAGCACCATGCAGGGCGACCGTGTGTCGGCCGACGAGCGCTGGTTGAGCCTGATGCGAAACCAGATGCAAGAGGCTGAGGTCGAGATCAAGGTCGACTTCTGCGAGTTCGAGATGACCTTCAGGCAGTTGCTTGGCTTGCAAGTTGGGGACATGATTCCGATCGAGCCTCCGAAGGAGGTCACCGGGACGATCGACGGTGTGCCCTTTCTGGTCGGTGAGGTTGGCAACAGCAACGGACACTATGCCGTTCGGCTCGACCGGCTTCCGCGGCAGAATGACGAGGACTGAGCATGGCTGGCGAAAACATGGATGAGGCCCAACTCTCGGGAGACTCGATCTCGGCCGATGACTGGGCGGCTGCCATGGCCGAACAGACCACTTCGGACGCCGGCATCGCGCTCAGCGACGGCGCCGGTGCCGGCGGCAGGGAGGCGATGGCGGTATACCGCGAAAGCGGCGACTCCAACTCCGACGAACGCATCGGTCTGATCCTCGACATCCCGGTCAACGTCACTGTCGAACTCGGTCGCACCAAGTTGCCCATCCGCAGCCTTCTGCAGCTGGCGCAGGGCTCGGTGGTGGAACTCGACGGTTTGGCTGGCGAACCCATGGATGTGCTGGTCAACGGCTGTCTGATCGCCCAAGGCGAAGTGGTGGTGGTCAATGACAAGTTCGGCATCCGCCTGACCGACATCATCACGCCGGCCGAGCGCCTGCGCCGACTCTCGCTCAAGTAGGTCTCGTGGTCACGTCCAGGCGGGGACCGCAGCTCTGGACGGCCTCCGGTCTGTCTGCGCTGGCTTTATTGCCGGCAACAGGTCCTGCCCTCGCTGCCCCGCCCGACACGGGCTCGGCGCTGCTGCAGATGGCCCTTTCACTGACGCTCGTCCTCGCGCTGCTGGTCGGCAGTCTATGGCTGCTGCGTCGCTTCCGCGTCGGCCAGGGCAGCAGCGCTTCGATGCTGCGGGTGGTGGCCAGCACAGCGGTCGGGCCGCGCGAGAACGTGGTGGTGGTCGAGGTCGGCGATGAATGGTTGGTGCTCGGCGTCGCTCCAGGCAATGTCAGGCTGCTGCGGGCGCTGCCGCGTGGCGAGGCCGACAGCAGCCCGGACCGCACCGCGTCAGCGACATTTGCGGCGCGTCTGCTCGAGAGCCTGAGGCAACAGCGGTGACGCGCTCATCGCAGCTGACCGTGCGGCTGGCGCTGGCCGCCGGCGCCGCGCTCGCAACAGGCGCCGCACTGGCTGCCGAACCGGCACTCAACGCACTGACCGCGACCCCCGGCCCCGGCGGCACCACCAACTATTCGGTCAGCGTGCAGACCCTGCTGATCCTCACGCTGCTGACCTTCCTGCCGGCAGCGGTGCTGATGATGACAGCCTTTACCCGCATCGTCATCGTGCTGTCGCTGCTGCGCCAGGCGCTCGGCACGCCGACCATCCCGCCGGGCCAGGTGGTCATCGGACTGTCGCTCTTCCTCACCTTCTTTGTCATGGCGCCGGTCTTCGACCGCGCCTACAACGACGCCTACCTGCCCTACACCAAGGACCAGCTGAACTTTGAGCAGGCGCTGTCGCGCGGCGCGGAGCCGTTCCGCAAGTTCATGTTGAAGCAGACCCGCGAGAGCGACATCGCGCTGTTCGTCTCGCTGTCGGGCGAGGCCAAACCGGAGACAGCCGATGCCGTACCTTACAAGGTGCTGGTGCCGGCCTACGTCATCTCCGAACTCAAGACCGCCTTCCAGATCGGCTTCATCGTCTTCATCCCGTTCATCATCATCGACATGGTCGTCGCCAGCGTGCTGATGTCGCTCGGCATGGTGATGCTGTCGCCACAGGTGGTCTCGTTGCCGTTCAAACTGATGGTGTTCGTGCTGGTCGACGGCTGGTCACTGCTGATCGGCTCCCTGGTGTCGAGCTTCCAGACATGATGACGCCGGAGACGGTGGTCGACCTCGGCCGCCAGGCGATGGAACTGATGCTTTACATCGCTGCCCCGCCGCTGCTGACCTCGCTGGTGGTCGGGTTGGTCATCGGCATCCTGCAGGCGGCGACGCAGATCAACGAGCAGACGCTCGCCTTCATCCCCAAGTTCATCGCCACGTTCCTCGCGCTGGTGCTCGCCGGCAACTGGATGATCGCCATGACGGTCGACTTCATCCAGCGTCTCTACGGCAGCATCCCGCAGCTGATCGGCTGAGATGGGCGCGCTGAGCTCGGCGCAGATCGACCTGCTGGTCACGCTGTATGGCCTGCCGCTGGTGCGTATGCTC
>DALYGT010000166.1:0-3981 GCA_031971375.1 Burkholderiales bacterium
GGCGTGGATGGCTTTATCGCCCGTCGCTTGCGTCCGACCCTGGAGGGCACGCTGCAGGGCGGCAAGTACGGTTTCCGCTTCACGCCTGAGTTCGCCGAGAGCGGTGACGGTGGTGGCGCGGCGACCGACAATCGCCGCAACAACACAGTGCGCGTCGTCGATGCTTTCTTCGATGTCAATGCCGACGATGCCTACAAGCTGCGCATCGGTAAGCACAAGCCGTTCGTCGGCTTGGAGCGGTTGCAGAGCGCCTCGGATATCAAGTTCATCGAGCGCTCCTACGTGAGCAACAACATCCTGCCCAATCGGGACATCGGTGTGTCCTTGTTCGGCGATCTGCTCCAGAAGAGGGTCAGTTACGCGGTGGGCTTTTTCAACGGCGTCCAGGATGGCGGCGACAACTTCACTGCGCGCGACGAGAACAACGACAAGGATTTCGCCTGGCGCGTGTTCACAACGCCGTTCGCCACCGGATACGGTCCGCTGACCGGCCTCGGCTTCGGTCTTGCCGGCACATGGTCGGTATCGTCCGAGTCCAATTCTCTGCCATCGAGTTTCCGTACGCCGGGGCAGAACCAGTTCTTCCGCTATCAGACCACGGCCGCGAGGGCGGGTGGTTCTGGGGCTTCGCAAACCCTCCGGACAGACGCTACCGTATCGAACGGCAACCGGCTGCGGATCAGTCCTCAGGCCTACTACTACAACGGCCCGCTCGGCATCCTGGCGGAGTGGGCACAGGTTCGCCAAGACGTGGCGCGGCGCTCGGCGAATGCCGATTCGGCGACATCCTCGCCAGCTTTCACCACGCTCGTGCCGGGCAGTGAGGACACCCTAAGGCACAGTGCCTGGCAGGTCGCCGCCACTTGGTTGCTGACCGGCGAAGACGCGTCGTTTCGCGGCGTAAAGCCTTTCAACCCCTTCAAGTTCGGAGAGCCGAGTGGTTGGGGCGCTTGGGAGGTCGGATTGCGGTACCAAGAGATCAACCTCGACAAGTCGGCTGCCAATTACGCCGACAAGGGGAACTCCAATGGCGTCAATGGCACCGCCCCTGCAAACAACGGCGCCGGCTTCGCGTTGGGTGCTCGCACCTGGGGCGTGGGCCTGAGCTGGTACCACAACGAGAACTCCAAGTTCCTCGTCAACTACGACTTCACAAAGCTGGACGACGTGACCTTGGGCGGAGTGCGCGCCACCACCAACAAGATCACCGGTGACAGCGAGCGCTTCCTGTCCTTCCGCTACCAGCTGTCCTACTGAGCACGGCCCGTTCACTGGCCCTCCCTCTCCTCGGGCCATCTCACAGAGCGGATTCCCGGGGCCTCGTACCCCGGCTTTTTTTTGGAGTCGACGATGGCGACAACACTGATCATCCCCGGCCGCAACGGCAGCGGACCTGAGCACTGGCAGAGCTGGCTCGAGACACGCCTGCCCGGCGCGTGCCGCGTCTCCGGCATCGACTGGGAGCGGCCGGCGATTCACGCGTGGGCAGGAGCGACCGTACGCGAGATCGACCGCACCCCGGGCGAGGTCTGGCTGGTCGCGCACAGCTTTGGCTGCCTTGCGGCGCTGGTCGCGGGTCAGCGGCGCGCGGAGCGGATCGCCGGCGCCATGCTGGTGGCCCCGGCCGACCCGGAGCTGTTCAGCGAGACGGGTTTCCAGGACTGGACCGAGACGGAAGCGGCACGCTCACCCGCGGTGAGCCGGCTCCTGCCGCACGACGCGCTGCCCTATCCGACGCTACTGGTGCTCTCGACCAACGACCCCTGGCTGCGCGTGACCACCGGGCTGACCTGGGCGAGCCGATGGGGCGCACGCATCGTCCACGCGGGAGCCGTCGGCCACCTCAACGAAGGGTCGGGCCATGGGCCCTGGGCCGACGGGCTGGACCTCTTTCTGCGGTTTCGCGCAGCGCACGGCGAGCTACCGACCGGGCGTCTTGACCCGGAGCCGTTGCAAGCCGCAGACAAGTCGCGCAACATCGTCGCGGCTTAGCTGCAACCGGGCGCACCGGGCAGGGGCCCTGGAGCACCGGTGGCATCAGACATCATCAGACAAGGAACATGACCATGGCGATCCACCTCGGCGACACCGCCCCCGACTTCGAGCAGGACTCTACCCACGGCCGCATCCGCTTCCATACGTGGCTCGGCGACAGCTGGGGCGTGCTGTTCTCGCACCCGGCTGACTACACCCCGGTCTGCACCACCGAGCTCGGCCTCACCGCCAAACTCAAGGCCGAGTTCGACAAGCGCAACGTCAAGGCCATCGCGCTCTCGGTCGATGACGTCAACTCGCACCGCGGCTGGGTGGCCGATATCGAGGACACACAGCACTGCTCCGTCGACTTCCCGATCATCGCCGACCCGGACCGGAAGGTCGCTGAGCTCTACGACATGATCCACCCCAACGCGCTGGCCACGCTCACGGTGCGCTCGCTGTTCATCATCGACCCGAACAAGAAGGTCCGGCTGATGATCACCTACCCGGCCAGCTGCGGCCGCAACTTCAATGAGGTGCTGCGCGTCATCGACTCGCTGCAGCTGACCGACCGCCACGCGGTAGCCACGCCAGGCAACTGGACGCATGGCGACGATGTGGTGATCGTGCCCTCGCTGCAGGATGCGGACGAGATCGCCAAGCGCTTCCCGGCTGGTTACACGGCGATCCGCCCCTACCTGCGGATGACGCCGCAACCCAAGTAGCTGCATGCACCGGGCCGGCCCCCACAGGCGGGCCGCAGCCCTCGAGGAGAGCCGGCCACGCGCCGGCTTTTTCTTTTATGTGATAAACAATCCAGTTTTTATCACTTCCGTGGATTAGCATGCCGGCCTAATCTCCGCCGCTCGACTCGTTCCAGCACCGCCCGATGGCCCGCAAGACCCACGTCCTCCCTGGCTTCAAACTCACGCTCGGCTACACCCTGGCGTACTTGTCGCTGCTGGTGCTGATCCCGCTCGCCGGGGTGTTCCTGCGCACCGCCGAGCTCACGCCTGCCGAGTTCTGGCAGGTCGCCACCTCGCCGCGGGTGCTCGCCTCCTACCGCATCTCCTTCGGGCTGTCGCTGTTGGCGGCTGCGATCAATGCGGTGTTCGGCCTGATCCTGGCGTGGTCGCTGGTGCGCTACACCTTCCCGGGCAAGAAGCTGGTCGATGCCTTGATCGACCTGCCGTTTGCGTTGCCGACCGCCGTCGCCGGCATCGCCCTCACGGCGCTCTATGCCAAGAACGGCTGGCTCGGCCAATGGATCGAGGGTGAGCTCGGCATAAAAGTGGCGTTCGGGCCGCTCGGTATCCTCGTCGCGCTGACCTTCATCGGTCTGCCCTTCGTGGTACGCACCGTGCAGCCGGTGCTCGAGGAGATCGAGACCGAACTCGAGGAGGCGGCGGCGAGTCTGGGCGCGAAGCGCTGGGCGACCTTCCGCCACGTGCTGCTGCCGATCCTCACGCCCGCGCTGCTCACCGGCTTTGCGCTGGCCTTTGCCCGTGCGGTCGGCGAGTACGGCTCGGTGATCTTCATCGCCGGCAACATCCCGCTGGTCTCCGAGATCACGCCGCTGCTCATCATCACCAAGCTCGAGCAATACGAATACGCCGGGGCCACCGCCATCGCCACCGTGATGCTGGTGTTCTCTTTCATCCTGCTGCTGGCGATCAACGGGCTGCAGGCGTGGACCGAGCGCGTCACCGGGAGGGATCGCTGATGGCCGGGGCCACTGTCATGCACACCAGCGCCGGCCTCGCTGCGCGCTTTGAATCGCGTGCCGCCACGCGCGAGCCGGCGTGGGTCAAGTGGACCTTGATCGGGGTCTCCCTGACCTTCTTTGGGCTGTTCCTGCTGCTGCCGCTGGTGGCGGTCTTCCACGAAGCGCTCAAGAAAGGCTGGGAGACCTACTTCGCAGCGCTGGTGAATCCCGACGCGCTGTCGGCCATCAAGCTCACCCTCACCGCAGCAGCCATCGCTGTGCCGCTCAATCTGGTCTTC
>DALYGT010000167.1:0-3970 GCA_031971375.1 Burkholderiales bacterium
GGTGGATTGCCGACAGTCTGAGCCGGCTAAGGGGGCCTTGTCCTGAACGAGGTCCCTGATGCCTACCGAGAGATTGTCGATGCGCCGGATCCGCGAAGTATTGCGGCTGAAGTTCGAGGCTGGGCTGAGCGACCGCGTCCTGGCGCGGGGCGTGGGCATCAGCAAGGGGGCGGTCGCGGCCTATGTGTCGCGCGCCAAGGCCGCCGGGCTGTCCTGGCCGCTGCCGGAGGCGATGGACGACACCGCGCTGGAGCGGCGGTTGTTCCCTGGCCAGCCGGCGCCGGAGGCGGCGCGGGCAGTGCCGGACTGGGCGGCGGTGGAGCGGGAGTTGCGCCGGCGCGGCGTGACGCGCGCCTTGCTGTGGCAGGAGTACCGTGCCGAACACCCGGACGGCTTCAGCTATTCCTGGTTCTGCGAGGCCTATGACGGCTGGAAATCCCAGGTCTCGCCGACCATGCGGCAGAGCCATGTCGGCGGCGAGAAGGTCTTCGTCGATTTCGCCGGCGACGGCATCGACATGGCCGACCCGATCACCGGCGAGGTCTGGCAGGCGCGGCTGTTCGTCGCCTGCATGGGCGCCTCCAGCCTGGTGTTCGCCGAGGCCCGGGCCAGCGAGGGGCTGGAGGACTGGCTGGCTGCGCATGTGAACCTGTTCGCGGCGCTGGGCGGCGTGCCGAAATTCGTGGTCTGCGACAACCTCAAGGCCGCGGTCACCAACCCCGACCGCTACGAGCCGGGGCTGAACCGCTCCTACCTGGAGCTGGCCAGCCACTACGGCACCGCCATCCTGCCGGCGCGGCCCGGCAGGCCGCGCGACAAGGCCAAGGTGGAACAGTCGGTGCTGCTGGCGGAGCGCTGGATCATGGCGCGGCTGCGCAACGCGCGGTTCTTCTCGCTGGCCGAGCTCAACGCCGCCGTCGTGGCGCTGACGACAGAGCTGAACGCCCGGATCATGCGCGGCTTCGGCGCCAGCCGGGCGGAGCTGTTCGCCAGCCTGGACGCGCCGGCGCTGCTGCCGCTGCGCACGCCGCCCTACGCCTTTGCCCGTTGGCGCCGCTGCCGGGTCGGGCCCGACTACCATGTCGAGGCCGATGGCCACTGGTATTCGGTGCCCTATCGGCTGATCCGCCAGTTGCTCGATGTGCGCATCGCCGAGGCGACGCTGGAGGTGTTCCACAAGGGCGAGCGGGTGGCCAGCCACGCCCGGGTGCCGCAGCGCCGCGGCCACACCACCATCCCCGAGCACATGCCGAGCGCGCATCGCCGCCACGCGCAATGGACCCCGGCGCGGCTGCTGGAGGAGGCCGCCAAGGTGGGCCCGGCGACCGTGGCGCTGTGCGAGGCGGTGATGTGTAGAAGTCTGCACTTGATCTGACGTTCGTTCGATCTGGCGTGGTGGGTGTCCGCCGGATCGAAGCTGTCGGCTGGCGCGGCTATGCGGCCAAGCCAGGGTTCTGCTTTTCGCGCGCCAGATCGGCGGTGTCGAGCAGGGTCTGCATCGGCGTCTTGCCGAAGCACCAGCGGCCCTGGTGGGTGCGCACCTCGTTGTAGGTGATCATCCATGCGTCAAGGTCGGCCTGCAGCATCTCCACCGTGTCGTAGAGGCGCTTGCGGAAGGCGACACGGTAGAACTCGTCGAGCAGGGTCTTGTGGAAGCGCTCGCAGATGCCGTTGGTCTGCGGGCTCTTCACCTTGGTCCTGGTGTGGTCGATGTCCTCGACGGCGAGGTAGAGCTCATACTCGTGCCGGTCGTGAGCGCCGCAATACTCGGTGCCGCGATCGGTCAGCATGCGGTCGATGCGGATCCCGTGTTCGTCAAAGAAGGGGATCACGCGGTCATTGAGGATGTCGGCCGCGGTGAGCGGCGTCTTGCGCGCGTAGAGCTTGGCGAAGCCGACCTTCGAATAGGTGTCGATCACCGTTTGCTGGTAGACCCGGCCCACCCCCTTCAGGGTGCCGACGTAGAAGGTGTCCTGCGCCAGGCAGTAGCCGGGATGTTCGCTGTCGAACTCGCCATGGGCCTCTTTGTCGGCCTTGGCCTTTTCCAGGGCGACGAGCTGGCTTTCGGTCAGTACGCCGCCATCCTGGGCGACCTTGGCTTCCAGCGCCTTCAGCCGCTTTTTCATCGTCTCGAGATCGTGGCGCAGCCAGATGCAGCGCACGCCGAAAGGGGATACCTCGGTGCCGCGCTTCTTCAACTCGTTGGCGGCACGGGCCTGCCCCCAGGCGGGCTCGTCGATGGCGATGGCCACGACGGCCGCCTCGACCTCGGGGCTCGCCCGGTTCTTCAGGTTGGGCTTGGCCCTGGTCATCTCGGCCAGCGCCAGGTCGCCGCCTTTCTCGTAGAGGTCGCGGAAGCGGTAAAAGCTATCGCGCGAATAGCCCATCACCCGGCAGGCCTGGGTCACGCTGCCCAGTTGCTTGGCCAGTTCCAGCAGGCCGACCTTGGCCTTGATCACCTTGCGTTCGGTCATCGTCATGGCGGTCTCTCCAGTGAACCGGCCGGGGCGCTGCGCTTCGCCTATGGCTCCGCGCCCCGGCCTCTGTCCCCACCAATCTTCATCGATCGTCAGATCATGTCGAGACTTCTACAGGTGATGGCGGCCAGGCCGCATCCCGAGCAGGGCTTCCGCACCTGCCTCGGCATCCTCGCCCTGGCGCGCAGCTACGACGCCGCCCGGCTGGAGGCCGCCTGCGCCCGTGGCGTCAGCATCCGCTCCCGCTCCGTCGCCTCCATCCGCTCGATACTCCAGACCGGCCTCGAACGGGCCTTCCTGGAGGACGAACCGGAGCGCCAGCCCCCACCCCCGCACGGCAACATCCGTGGCGGCGGCTACTTCCACTGAACCGCAGAGGAGACTGCATGCTCGTCCACCCCACCCATGAGCGCCTGATCGCGCTCGGCCTGGCCGGCATGGCCAGGGGCTTTGAGGACCAGAGGCGCTCGCCCGACATCGCCGCGCTGAGCTTCGAGGAAAGGCTCGGCCTGCTGGTCGACCGCGAGGCTGCCGACCGCGAGACTAGGCGCATGACCATGCGCCTCAGGCACGCCGCGCTGCGCCACAACGCCAGCATCGAGGATGTCGACCTGCGCACGCCGCGCGGCCTGGAACGGGCGCTGTTCCAGAAGCTGGTGGCCGGCGATTGGATCGACCGCCACGAGGGGCTGCTGGTCACCGGCCCGACCGGCGTCGGCAAGTCCTGGCTGGCCTGCGCGCTGGGCCACAAGGCCTGCCGCGACGGCCGGCGCGTGCTGTACCAGCGGGTGCCGCGGCTGTTCGAGGCGCTGGCGATCGCCCGCGGCGATGGCCGCCACGCCCGCGCCCTGAAGGCCTTGGCCAAGGTGGATTTGCTGGTGCTGGACGACTGGGGCCTGGCGACGCTGAGCCAGCCGGAGCGCGAGGATCTGCTGGAGATCCTCGAGGACCGGCACGGCCGCGCCTCCACCATCGTCACCAGCCAGGTACCGGTGGCCCAGTGGGATGCGGTGATCGGCAACCCCACCCTGGCCGACGCCATTTTGGATCGGCTGATCCACAACGCCCACCGCATCGAGCTCAAGGGAGAAAGCATGCGCCGCATCACCGCCAGACGCGCCACGACAGCCGAAACGCTTGACGCCAAGCGGGGCAGCTGATTCATCACCTCATCGGCATGATACCCGCCCACGATGCCGTGGAATCGCTGCCCACCATCGCGTGGAACTGCTGCCCACGATCAATGGAATGCGCAGGCGCAGGCCGTAGCGGATCGCCTCCGCCAGCTTGGTGCCGCGGCTGACGCGGTTCAGCTGCGCCCGCAGCTAGGTCTCCAACTCGGCGATCAGCGGCGCGCTCTGCGCCTGGCGCGTGGCCAGGCGGCGTTCCGCCGAGCGGCCACGGATACCGGCCTCGATGGCGTAGAGCGCGGCGATGCGCAGCAGGGCCTCGCCGGCGATGGGCGACTGCGTGGCGGCGTGGATCTCGAAGAA
>DALYGT010000168.1:0-2422 GCA_031971375.1 Burkholderiales bacterium
CCTCGTCGTCGGCATCCCAATGCCCTGCCACCAGCGCCAGATGCACGGTGGCGCTGCGCGTCTCCTTGAAGGCGTGCAAGGTGAACGCGCCCCATGGCGTCTGCACCGCGCGCTGCGCCGCCGGCTCGACCAGCCGCTCGGTGTGCGCGCGGTAGCGGATAAGGTCGGTGATGGCGCCGATCCTGAGGCCATGCTCACGGCCAAACTCGAGCAGGTCGGGCAGCCGCGCCATGGTGCCGTCGTCCTTGAGGATCTCGCAGATGACCGAGGCCGGTTCGCAGCCGGCAAGCATGGCGAGGTCGCTGCCGGCCTCGGTGTGGCCGGCGCGGACCAGCACGCCCCCCGACTTGGCGATGAGCGGGAAGACATGCCCCGGCTGCACCAGATCCTCGGGCCGCGCGTCCTTGCGCACCGCCGCGAGCACGGTGGTGGCGCGGTCGTGCGCCGAGATGCCGGTGGTCACACCCTGCGCCGCTTCGATGCTGACGGTAAAGGCGGTCTGCAACGGCGCGCGGTTGTCGCGCACCATCGGCTTGAGGCCGAGCTGCTCGGCCCGCTGTGGCGTGATGGTCAGGCAGATCAGGCCGCGGCCGAAGCGCGCCATGAAATTGATCGCCTCCGGCGTGACGTGCTCGGCGGCCATGACGAGGTCGCCCTCGTTCTCGCGATCGGCCTCGTCGACCAGGATCACCATGCGGCCGGCGGCGATGTCGGCGACGATGTCCTCGATGGCGTCGAGATGGATGTCGGGGTCGCGGGTCACGTCGCGGTCTCCTCAAAACGCGCGGCATAGCGCGCCAGAAGGTCGATCTCGAGGTTGACGCGCGCACCCGGGGCCAGCCCGCCGAGCGTGGTCACCGCGAGCGTGTGCGGGATCAGGTTGACCTGGAACGCGCTGTGCCCCGACGGCAAAGCGGTCAGTGCCGGGTCGCCGGTTACGGCGGCATCCTCGACGCGGTTCACCGTCAGGCTCACGCCCTGCACCGCGATCGAGCCCTTGGGCGCGACGAAGCGCGCCAGCGTCTGCGGCAGCGCGATGGTCAGGCGACGGTTGTCGCCGAGCGGCTCAAAGCCAAGCACCGTGCCAACGCCATCGACATGCCCGGTGACCAGATGGCCACCGAGTCGGTCAGCCAACCGCAGCGACTTCTCGAGGTTCACGGGGCCTGGCTCGCCGAGGCCCACGGTGCAGCGCAGACTCTCGGCGGAGACGTCGAAAGCCAGCGTGCCGCCGTCGAGCGCCACCACGGTCAGGCAGCAACCGTTGACGGCGATGCTGTCGCCAAGCGCGACGTCGGCGAGGTCGAGTCCGCCCGGCTCGACGGCCAGCCGCACCCCGCCGGCGGTCGGCGTCACGGTGGTGATGCGGCCGACTGCCGCGACCATGCCGCTAAACACGCGGTGCCTCCCTCGGGCGCAGGGTCACGCGCAGGTCGGGGCCGAGCATGCGGGTGTCGGTGATGACGAAGCCGGCGGCGCGTTCCATGCTCTCGACCTCCGGCAGCGCGAACATCCCGCGACCGCTGCTGCCCATCACCCGCGCATTGAAATAGACGATGAGTTCGTCGACCAGACCACTGGCGAGCAGCGCGCCGTTGAGGCTCTGCCCGGCCTCGACCAGCACCTCGTTGAGGCCACGCTCGCCCAGCGACGTGAGCAGGCGCGTCAGGTCGACCCGGCCGCGCGCGGTGTTGAGTTGCAGCACCTCGGCGCCGGTGGCCTGCACCGCCTCGAGGCGGTCGTCCTCGTTGCTGGCGGTGGCGACCAGCACGCCCCCCGGCTCGCGCACCATGGCGGCATTGGTCGGGAAGGCGAGGTTGTTGTCGACCACCACGCGCAGCGGCTGGCGCGCCGTCTCGACATGGCGCACGTTGAGCAGCGGGTCGTCAGCGAGCACGGTGCCTATGCCGGTCATCACTGCGCAGGACTGCGCGCGCAGGCGATGCACGTCGGTGCGGGCGGGGCGACCGGTGATCCAGCGGCTGTCGCCATCGGCCAGTGCGGTGCGACCGTCGAGCGTGGCGGCGATCTTGAGGCGCAACCACGGCCGGCCGCGCGTCATGCGCGAGATGAAGCCGGGGTTGAGCGCCGCTGCGGCGTCGGCCATCAGGCCGCTGCGCACGCGGATGCCGGCTTCGGTCAAGGCCGCCGCGCCGCGACCGGAGACCTCCGGATTGGGGTCTTCCATGGCGTAGACCACCTCGGCGATACCAGCGGCCTTGAGGGCGTCAGTGCACGGCGGCGTGCGACCGGTGTGGGCGCAAGGTTCGAGCGTGACGTAGGCGGTGGCACCGCGAACCGGCACGTTCGACGAGGCGATGGCTGCCACCTCGGCGTGCTCGCCACCGGCGCGCGCATGCCAGCCCTCCCCCACCACCTTGCCACCCTTGACCAGCACACAGCCGACGCGCGGATTGGGCGT
>DALYGT010000168.1:2522-3920 GCA_031971375.1 Burkholderiales bacterium
TCGATCACCTGACGGAAATCGTTGACGTCCTTGAAACTCCGGTACACGGAGGCAAAGCGGATGTAGGCGACCTTGTCCAGCCGGTGCAGCGCCGCCATCACCATCTCACCGATATCACGCGAGGCGACTTCGCGTTCGCCAGATGCGAGCAGCTGCTGCACCACCCCGGCGATGGCAGCATCGACCTGCTCAGCCGGCACCGGGCGCTTGTGCAACGCGCGCGCGAACGCCGTTCGCAGCTTGTCGCGATCGAACTCCTGACGCTGACCATTGCCCTTGACCACCTGCGGCAGCCGCAGTTCGCTGGTCTCGACAGTGCTGAAGCGACGGTCGCAAGCGGCGCAACGTCGGCGACGACGGATGCTGCTGCCATCTTCGCTGGCGCGCGAATCGACGACCTGCGTGTCGGCCTCACCGCAGAACGGGCATCTCATCGGTCAGGGCCGGCCCATCGGGCGTCGGCCAGAAAGATCATTGTCACGTGGCGATGATACCGCGCCCTGCAGGCCGCAAAGCCGCCATGCCCGTCAAGCCAGCGCGATCAGCGCGACGCCCGCGACCATCACGCCGCCCGCCAGCAGGTTTCGGCGCAGGTCAGGTTCGCCCAGCCACAGTGCGCCCAGCACGATGCCCCACAGCAGGCTGGTGCGCTTGACCGCCAGCATGTAGGCGGTCTTGACGCCGACCAGCGCAACAAAATGGGTGACGATCATCAGCGTCATCCAGCCGACCGTGGCCCACAGCCAGACGTTGCGCCACGGCAGGGTGCGCAGCACGCGGCCGCGCGGGTCGAGGCCGACCCAGGCGGTGACGCCGACCAGCGTGAAGTACAGCGCACCGAGGAAGGTCGGCGGCAGGAAGGCCAGCGGCGCGCGGCTGAACACGCCGGTGAAGGCGTAGATGCTCGCTGCCAGCAGCATCAGCCGCGCCGAGCGCTGCCGCAATGGCGCGGTGAGCGGCCGGTGCCAGCCCTCGCGGAACTCGTTGATGTTGAGCAACCACGCGCCAGCGAACACCAACAGGATGCCGGCGAGCCCAGTGCCGCTCACCGCCTCGCCGAGGATCGGCCCGCCGATGCCGGCCACCAGTACTGGCGTAAAGGCGTGGTACGGCAGCGACTGCGACAGGTCGGCGCCCTGGATCGAACGCAGGTAGAAGCCGACGGCGATGACCTCGAGGATGGCCGACGGGACCAGCCACGCCCAGGTCTCGCGCGGCACATCGGCTGGCCACGTTGCGATCGCCAACGGCACCAGCACGATGAGCGGCAGGATGCAGCGCGCGATCAGCAGCTGCCGCGCCGAGAGCGCACCCAAGCCGCGCTTGGTGCTGGCGTCGGCCATGGCCATGCCAAAGGCGCAGATGAGCGCCCAGGCCAACCAAGTCATGACAAGGTCG
>DALYGT010000169.1:0-3906 GCA_031971375.1 Burkholderiales bacterium
GCCACCCAGCCCGAGCGCAGTGCGCTTGTGGCGGAGCGCGGCCGGCACGGCGAGTTCCATTTCAACGGCATCGTCTGCTGGGCGGTGGATGAGGACGGCGAGGTGAGTCATGTCTATGCCTGAGGGCCGCTGCGGCACGTCGGCGCGCTTTTGGCACTTGGCATCTGGCGCTATTCGTTGCGCTCGCAGAACCTGCTGCTGCGCGGGCATCGGGCTCGTGCTGGCGGCTGCGAGCCACGCCGCCGACCTCGGTCGCGACTTGCCACACACACTGCTCGGCAAGCCGCTCGCCGCGCCGCCCGACGCTCCGACCATCTGGCCCGACGGCCGGGGGCTGCCCAAGGGGCAGGGCAGCGTCGTGGACGGCGAGCGGCTCTACGCCGAGCGCTGCCAGAGCTGCCATGGCGAGCGCGGAACGGGCGGCAGTGGCGGTCATCTTGCCGGACGCAGTCCGCTCGACGGCCCCGACCCGGACCGCACTGTGGGCAACTACTGGCCCTACGCCACCACGGTGTTCGACTACATCCGCCGCGCCATGCCGCCGCAGGCGCCATGGTCGCTCAGCGCTGACGAGACCTACGCGCTGACGGCCTATGTGCTCCACCTCGGCGGTGTGTTGCCAGCAGACGCGCGGCTCGATCAGGCCACGCTCGCCAAGGTCGTGATGCCGAATCGTTTTGGATTTATTCCAATCCGAGAGCCATGAGGTTTTTGTCTACAACAACCCAAGCGGAGTTGATAACATTATTGGCTTTGCGCTTGGTGCTCGGGCGCATCGAGACAGCGGAGAACCTTGCAGCGCATGGACACATTCGAATCTCTCGTGCAGGTCGGTGCCGACGGCGCCGAAGCGATCGCCGCGCCGGGTCGCCCGGCGCTCAACTTTGCCGGCCTGCGCCAGCTGGTTGCCGACACCGTGGCCTCGCTCAACGCCATGGGCATCGGCCGAAACGACCGTGTGGCGATCGTGCTGCCCAATGGCCCGGAGATGGCGACCGCGTTCATCGCAGTGGCTGCCGGTTGCACCTCGGCACCGCTCAACCCGGCCTACCGTGCCGAAGAGTTCGAGTTCTACTTGTCGGACCTCAATGCCCGCGCCCTCATCGTCGAACACGGCAGCACCAGTCCCGCCGTCGAGGTGGCAAGGAAGCTTGGTGTGGCGATCGTCGAGTTGCGTGTTGCCGACGGTGCCGCGGCCGGCCACTTCACCCTGCACGGCGATATGACCGGCACCCCGACCCACGGCGGCATGGCCCAGCCCGACGATGTCGCGCTGGTGCTGCACACCTCGGGAACCACCTCGCGGCCCAAGATCGTGCCCTTGAGCCAGCGGAACGTCTGCGCTTCGGCGCGCCACATCCGCGCAACGCTCGACCTCACCGCGCAAGACCGCAGCCTGAACATCATGCCGCTGTTCCACATCCACGGCCTGATCGCGGCGATGCTGTCGCCGGTGTCCGCCGGTGCGTCGGTGTTCTGCACCCCGGGGTTCGACGCGCTCAAGTTCTTCGGCTGGATGGACGAGGCTCGTCCGACCTTCTATAGCGCAGTGCCGACCATGCACCAGGCCATCTTGACCCGCGCCGGCCGCAACGCCGAGGTCATCGCGCGTCACCCCTTGCGCTTCATCCGCTCGAGTTCGAGCTCGATCCCGCCGCAGGTGATCTCCGAGCTCGAGGCGACCTTCCACGCACCGCTGATCGAAGCCTACGGCATGACCGAGGCCGCCCACCAGATGGCCAGCAACCCGCTTCCGCCGGTCGCGCGCAAGCCCGGTTCTGTCGGGCTGCCGGGCGGGCCGGACGTCGAGATCATGGACGAGGCCGGCAACATCCTGCCGCGCGGCGAGATCGGCGAGATCGTCATTCGCGGGCCCAATGTCACCTCCGGTTACGAGAACAACGACAAGGCCAATGCCGAGGCCTTCACCCACGGTTGGTTCCGCACCGGCGACCAAGGCGTCAAGGATCAGGAGGGCTACATCTCGCTGACCGGTCGTCTCAAGGAGATCATCAACCGCGGTGGCGAAAAGATCAGCCCGCGCGAGGTCGACGAAGTGTTCATGGACCACCCGGCGGTGCAGCAGGTGGTCACGTTCGCCATCCCGCACCCCAAGCTTGGTGAGGAGGTCGGGGCGGTGGTGGTTCTGCGTGAAGGGCAGGCAGCGACTGAAAAGGAGCTCCAACAGTTCCTCGGCGCGCGTCTGGCAGATTTCAAGGTGCCGAAGAAGATCCTGTTCATGGATGAGATCCCGAAAGGGGCCACCGGCAAGCTGCAACGCATCGGGCTCGCGCAAAAACTTGGGCTCACCTGAGCCCGGTATCCAGTGTCGTCGTCAAGAAATTCAACGCATTTCAGTGAGGGGGAGATGATGGGGATCAGTTTCAAAAAGACCGCGATCGCGGCGCTTGCGGGCCTCGGCCTGATGTCGGTTGCGCCGATGGCTGCAGCCTGGGAGCCGGCCAAGCCGGTCGAGTTCGTTGTGCCCGCCGGTACCGGTGGTGGTGCGGACCAGATGGCCCGCTTCATTCAGGGCATCGTGCAGAAGTACAACCTGATGAAGCAGCCGATGGTGGTCGTGAACCGCCCGGGCGGCGCCGGCGCCGAGGGCTTTGTCGACGTCCTGCATGCCAAGGGTGACCCACACAAGCTGGTGATCAGCCTTTCCAACCTGTTCACCACTCCGCTTGCCACCGGTGTCCCGTTCGATTGGGACGAGTTCACACCGATCGCCATGCTTGCCCTCGACCAGTTCGTGTTGTGGGTCAACGCCGACACGCCGTACAAGTCCGCCAAGGACTACATCGATGCGATCAAGGCGGCACCCGACGGCACCTTCAAGATGGGTGGCACTGGTTCAAAGCAGGAAGACCAGATCATCACCGTCAAGATGGAGAAGATCATTGGCAAGCGCATCACCTACATTCCGTTCAAGGGCGGTGGTGATGTGGCCGTGCAACTCGTCGGCAAGCACGTCAACTCGACCGTCAACAACCCGATCGAGGCCGAGAGCCATTGGCGTGCAGGCAAGCTGCGTGCGCTCTGTGTGATGGACGACGAGCCGCTCCCGTACAAGGAGAAGGTTACCGCGACCCAGTCGTGGGCCGACCTCCCAACCTGCAAGTCGGCGGGTGTCGATATCGACTACCTGATGCTGCGCGGCGTGTTGGCACCGCCCAAGCTCACGCCGGATCAGGTCGCGTTCTATGTCGACCTGTTCAAGAAGGTCCGTGCGACCCCGGAATGGGCCGATTTCATGAACAAGGGTGCGTACAAGCAGCAGTTCATGGCCGGCAAGGAATACAACGACTGGCTCAAGAAGGCCGCTGCCGAGCACTTCCAGCTCATGAAGGAAGCCGGCTTCATCGCCAAGTAAATCCGCGCCCCCGACCGGGGGTATTGGAGTCCATATGTCCGAAAACACGCAGGCGGAGCCGACGCTCCGCCGGCGCGGCCCCGAGCTTGCGGTCGCGCTGTTCCTTCTTGTGATCGGTGGGCTGGTCATCAAAGACAGCCTACGGGTGGGTATCGGCTGGGCCGACGATGGCCCGCAGTCCGGCTACTTCCCGTTCTACATCGGCTGTCTGCTCGCCGCTGCGGCAGGTTTCACGGCGGTGCGCACCCTTTTGACCTGGCGCGCCCATGACGAGGATTTCGCCAGTCACGAGGAACTTGCCGGGGTGGTGAGCATGCTCGTACCCCTGATCTTCTACGTCGCTGCGGTCGTGACGCTCGGCCTCTACCTGCCATCGATCGCTCTGGTCGCATTCTTCATGCGCCGCCATGGCAACTACGGCTGGCTGCGATCGGTGGCGGTCCCGGTGGTGTTCATGGTGGTCATCTATCTGGTGTTCGAACGCTGGTTCCTGGTGCAGCTGCCCAAAGGACCGGTCGAAGCCAAGCTCG
>DALYGT010000170.1:0-3905 GCA_031971375.1 Burkholderiales bacterium
GAGGTGGCTGCGGCCTACGGCGCCACGGGTCTGCGCTTTGGGCCGGACTACCTTACCCCGCGCCCCTTCGATCCGCGCTTGCTGGGGGCGATCGCGCCGGCGGTGGCGCAGGCGGCGATCGACAGCGGCGTGGCCACGCGCGCCATCCCCGACCTCGAGACCTACCGCGAGAGCCTCCAACGCATGGTCTACCAGACCGGCTCGGTGATGCGTCCGGTGTTCGCCAAGGCGCGTCGCGATCCGAAGCGCGTCCTCTACGCCGAAGGTGAGGACGACCGTGTGCTGCAGGCGGCGCAGATCGTGGTCGACGAAGGCCTCGCGCGGCCGGTGCTGCTCGGCCGGCGTGGTGTCGTGTCGGAGAGCATCGCGCGCCTTGGGCTGCGTCTGCACCCGGATGCAGACTTCGACATCGTCGAGCCGCTCGACAGCCATGGTCATGATCGAGATCGACAACGCGACCATGACCGCGACCTGCACGCTTACATGAACAAGGTTCTGCGGCGTGGTGTGACCGAGGACGAAGCGCGCCAGCACCTGCGCAAGAACACCACGCTGATCGCGGCGATGCGACTCTTCAATGGTGGTGCCGATGCCATGGTCTGCGGCACCTACGGTCAGTATCACAAGCACCTGCTGCAGGTCGAACGCGCCGTTGGCTTGGCGGACGATGCGCGCCTCTTCGCAGCCATGAACGTGCTCACCCTGCACGACCGCACCCTGTTCATCACCGACACCTACATCAACCACGACCCTGGCACCGATGATCTGGTCGAGATCACGCGGATGGCGGCGCGACAGGTCAGACGATTCGGCCTCAAGCCGCGGGTGGCGCTGTTGTCGCACTCGGATTTTGGGCAATCGACGCATCCTTCAGCCTTGAAGATGCGCGAGGTGCGCGACCGTCTGCGCCACCTTGAGCCAGACCTCGAAGTGGATGGCGAGATGCATGGCGATGCTGCCCTGACGCGCAGCATCCTGCTCAAGCGCATGCCCGAGACGACGCTGCATGACAACGCCAACCTGTTGGTAATGCCCAACCTCGATGCCGCCAACATCGCCTTCGGGCTGGTCAAGGAGACTGCCGGACATGGCGTGACTGTCGGTCCGATGCTGCTCGGCGCCGCGCGCCCGGTGCAGATCCTCACCCACACCACCAGCGTGCGCCGCATCGTCAACATGACGGCGGTGGCGGTGGTCGATGCGGTGGATGCCGGGCGCGGCCGCGCCTGATGCCGAGCCTGATCGCCCTCAACAAGCCGTTTGGCACGATCTGTCAGTTCAGTCGCGACGGCGAGCGGCCGACGCTGGCCGACTTCGTCCGAGTGCCCGGCGTCTACCCCGCGGGCCGTCTGGATACCGACAGCGAGGGTCTGCTGCTGCTGACCGACCAGGGGCCCTGGCAAGCGCGCATCAGCCAGCCGCGCTTCAAGATGGAGAAGACCTACCTGGCGCAGGTCGAGGGTGTCCCGAGTGACTCTGTGTTGGCAGCGCTGGCGGCCGGCGTCACGCTCAACGACGGACCCGCCCTGCCCTGCAGCGCGCGGCGGGTAGATGAGCCGGACTGGCTGTGGCCGCGCGACCCGCCCATCCGCTACCGCGCCGCCATCCCCACCAGCTGGATCGAGCTGGTCATCACCGAGGGCCGCAACCGGCAGGTGCGGCGCATGACGGCGGCGGTGGGCCACCCGACCCTGCGCCTGTTGCGGGTGGCGATCGGGCCATGGCGGCTCGAAGGGCTTGCTCCGGGCGAGTGGCGGGAGGTCGACCACACCCCTCTTGGTGCTGCGGTGCCGCGTCCGCGCGCCACGCGACAGCCTGATGAGCGCGCTCCGAAGCCGCGACGGCGCGGCGGCAAGCGTTAGAATCGCCGGCCCGTATCTGCCCCCCGCCCCATGATCTGGACACCCCATGTCACTGTCGCTGCCGTCGTCGAGCAGGACGGGCGCTACCTGCTGGTCGAGGAGCGCAGCGAAGGCCGCGTCGTCTTCAACCAGCCGGCCGGGCACCTCGACCCCGACGAATCCCTGATCGATGCGGTGATCCGCGAGGTGCGCGAGGAGACCGGGCGCGTGTTCACCCCGCAAGCGCTGGTCGGCATCTATCTGTGGACCCATCCGGCGGGTGAGACCTTTCTGCGCGTGGCTTTCTGCGGCACGGTCGGCGAGCGGCTTGCGGGTTCGGTTCTCGACACCGAGATCATCGACGCGCGCTGGTTCGGCATCGATGAGATCGACGCGCTGCACGCGCAGCACCGCAGCCCTCTGGTGGCGCGCTGCATCGCCGATCACCGTGCGGGGGTGCGGCTGCCACTCGAGATGCTGCATAGGGTCGGTCAGGACGGGCTCGATCTGCCGGCCATCGGGACGTCGGCGCTCCGCTGACGCCGCGCCCCCTTGACCACACGAGACAAGACTGTGACCCGCACCCCCACCGTTGTCGTCGGCCTCTCCGGTGGCGTGGATTCTTCCGTCGCTGCGTTGCTGTTGAAACAGCAGGGTTACCACGTCATCGGCCTTTTCATGAAGAACTGGGCGGACGACGACACCGAGGAATATTGCTCGTCGCGGCAGGATTTGATCGATGCCGCGGCGGTGGCCGACCGTCTCGGCATCGAGATCGAGGCGGTCAATTTTGTCGAGGAATACCGCGAGCGGGTGTTCCGCTACTTCCTCGACGAGTACGCCGCGGGCCGCACGCCCAATCCCGACATCCTCTGCAACAGCGAGATCAAGTTCCGCGCTTTCCTCGAACACGCCATGACCCTCGGCGCCGACCACATCGCGACCGGGCACTATGCCGGTGTGCGTCAGGTCGACGGCCGCTTCGAGCTGCTCAAGGCCGAGGATGGAGCCAAGGACCAGAGCTACTTCCTCTGCCGGCTCAACCAGGCACAGCTCTCCAAGACATTGTTTCCGCTCGCCGATCTGCGCAAGACCGAGGTGCGGCGCATCGCCGCCGAGCACGGCCTCGCCACCGCCGGCAAAAAGGACAGCACGGGCATCTGCTTCATCGGCGAGCGCAAGTTCCGCGAGTTCCTCGAGCGCTACCTGCCGCGCTCGCCAGGGCCCATGGTCACGCCGGATGGCACGGTCATCGGCGAGCACATCGGCCTGCCCTACTACACCATCGGCCAGCGGCAAGGCATCGGCGTGGGCGGGCAGCGCGGCGGCAGCGGTGAGCCTTGGTTCGTGGTGGCCAAGGACATGAACGCTAACACGCTCACCGTGGTGCAGGGCCATGACCACCCGCTGTTGCACAGCGGGCGCCTCGAGGCCGGCGACGCGCACTGGATCAGCGGCGAGGCACCGCGCCTGCACTGGGTCTACGGCGCCAAGACGCGCTACCGGCAGCCGGATGCGCCGTGCAGCCTGTCGCGGTTGGAGGACGGCGAGTTCACGGTCGACTTTGCTGCACCGCAGTTCGCGGTGACGCCGGGGCAGAGCGTGGTGGTCTACGAGAGCCGGGTGTGCCTGGGCAGCGGGGTGATCCAGGCGGCGATTTGACCCCGGGGGCTGAATAGCCGTTTGCGGAGCTACCTGGACTGCTCTTTGGAGCCGGTGGTTCTCACCGCGTCGATCAACCGCCGCGCGAGCGACCTTGGCTCCTCGCCGCGCGTGATCGCCGCAAAGTCGGTGTGGCCGCGCTTCAATGCCAGATCCTCGGCGCGGTCCTGGTTGACGTTGCGCAGCTTGGGGTCGGCGCCACCCTTGATCAACGCCCGGGCGACATCTGCCACCCCCGACATCGCGCCCATCATCAGCGGCGTGGTGCCGTTGGCCGAGCGCGCGTTGGGTTTGGCGCCAGCCTTGAGCAGCCGCTCGACGATGCGCGCGTCGCCCTGATGCGCGGCGTAGTGCAGCGGCGTCCATGGTGCGAGCGGGTTGTCGATCACGGCATCACGCTCG
>DALYGT010000171.1:0-3902 GCA_031971375.1 Burkholderiales bacterium
ACAAGGAAGGCTCAGTCACCGCCGGCAACGCTTCGGGCATCAATGACGGCGCCGCCGCCGTGATCATGATGTCGGCCAAGCGCGCCGAAGAACTCGGCCTCAAGCCGCTGGCACGCATCGCCGGCTACGCACTGTCCGGCTGCGACCCCAAGATCATGGGAATGGGCCCGGTCGGTTCGACCCGCGGCGCGTTGGCCCGCGCCGGCTGGAGCCTGCAGGACCTCGACCTGATCGAGGCCAACGAAGCCTTCGCGGCGCAGGCGCTGGGCGTCGGCCGCGAGCTGCAGTGGGACACCGCCAAGGTCAACGTCAACGGTGGCGCCATCGCCATCGGCCACCCCATCGGCGCATCGGGCTGCCGCGTGCTGGTCACGCTGCTGCACGAGATGGCCCGCCGCGATGCCAAGAAGGGCCTCGCCACGCTGTGCATCGGCGGTGGCATGGGCGTCGCGCTCGCTGTCGAGCGCTGAGCGGCCCTCCCTCGTACTGAACCCAACACCAAACGCAAGGAGACATCCATGAGCCAGAAAGTCGCAGTGGTCACCGGTGGTACCGGTGGCATCGGAACCGCCATCTGCAAGAAGCTCGCCGCCGCCGGCCACAAGGTCTGGGCTGCCGACATCGCCGACGAGGCCAAGGGCGCCGAGTGGGTCGCCGCGCGCAAGGCCGAGGGCTTTGACTTCGGCTACGTCCGCGCCGATGTGACCGACACCGAGGGCTGCGCCGCCGCCATCGCCAAGGTCGGCCCCGTCGACATCCTCGTCAACAACGCCGGCATCACCCGCGACGCCGTGTTCAAGAAGCTCTCCAAGGTCGACTGGGATGCGGTGATGGGCACCAACCTCGACAGCGTCTTCAACATGACCAAGCCGGTCATCGACGGCATGCTCGAGCGCGGCTGGGGCCGCATCATCAACATCTCGTCGATCAATGGCCAAAAGGGCCAGTTCGGCCAGACCAACTACTCCGCTGCCAAGGCCGGCATGCACGGCTTCACCAAGGCCCTGGCACAAGAGACGGCGAAGAAGGGCATCACCGTCAACACCATCAGCCCGGGCTACATCGGCACCGACATGGTCATGGCGATCAAGGAAGAGATCCGCGAGCAGATCATCGCCGGCATCCCGGTCGGACGTCTGGGCAAGCCGGACGAGATCGCTGCGCTGGTGACCTACCTGGCCTCCGACGACGCCGGCTTCATCACCGGCAGCAACGTCGCCATCAACGGCGGTCAGCACATGTTCTGATGCCCTGCAAGGGGTATGGCGAGAGGGCGGCCTGCGGGCCGCCTTTTTGCTGGCTGGGCAGGCACCGTCCGGCGACCGTCGGGCTGTGTGCTGGCAGGCACGCGTGCCAGCGCTTCATGAGACGCTTTTGTCAGTGGATACGGCCACTTGGGCCCAAGGAACGGGGCCTCGCGTGCTAGTATTCAAGGTTATCCGCGGCATCTGCCGCGACTTTTTTATCTGACGCCGCAGCCCCCTGCGCCACCCCCATGATCGAACGTTTCCTCAAGAAGATCTTCGGCAGCCGCAACGACCGGCTGGTCAAGCAGTACGGCCGCACGGTCCGCAAGATCAACGAGTTGGAGCCGCAGATGCAAGCGCTCGACGACGCCGCGCTGCAGGCCAAGACCGGCGAGCTCCGTGCCCGCGTCGCCGCCGGCGAGACGCTCGACGCGCTGCTGCCGGAGGCGTTCGCGGTGGTGCGCGAAGCGTCGCGGCGGGTCATGGGCATGCGCCACTTCGACGTGCAGCTGATCGGCGGCATGGTGCTGCACGACGGCCGCATCGCCGAGATGCGCACCGGGGAGGGCAAGACCCTGACCGCCACGCTCGCGGTCTACCTCAATGCGCTGGCCGGCAAGGGCGTGCATGTCGTCACCGTCAACGACTACCTCGCCGCCCGCGACGCCGAGTGGATGGGCAAGCTCTACAACTGGCTCGGCATGAGCACCGGCGTCATCGTCAGCCAGCAGGACGCCACCACCAAGCAGGCCGCCTACGCCGCCGACATCACCTACGGCACCAACAACGAGTTCGGCTTCGACTACCTGCGCGACAACATGGAGTTCGCGCCGTCACAGCGGCGTCAGCGCGGGCTCGCCTTCGCCATCGTCGACGAAGTGGACTCGATCCTCATCGACGAGGCGCGCACACCGCTCATCATCTCCGGCGCCGCCGACGGTAACACCGGTCTCTATCAGGCCATCGACGCGCTCATTCCCGGCCTCGTCAAGCAGGAGAAGGAAGACGGCGAGGGCGACTTCAGCGTCGACGAGAAGCAGCACCAGGTGCTGCTCACCGAGGCTGGCCACGAAAAGGTCGAGGGCCTGCTCACCAGCGCCGGCCTGCTGCCCGAGGGTGCGAGCCTCTACGACCCGCACCACATCAGCCTGGTCCACCATTTCTACGCTGCACTCAAGGCGCACGCGCTCTACCACCGTGACCAGCACTACGTGGTGCAGGACGGCGAGGTCATCATCGTCGACGAGTTCACCGGTCGTCTCATGGCCGGGCGCCGCTGGTCGGAGGGGCTGCACCAGGCCGTCGAGGCCAAGGAGCGCGTGGAGATCCAGCGCGAGAACCAGACACTCGCCTCGATCACCTTCCAGAACTACTTCCGCATGTACGGCAAGCTGGCCGGCATGACCGGCACCGCCGACACCGAGGCCTACGAGTTCCAGCAGATCTACGGACTCGAAACGGTGATCATCCCGACCCACCGGTCGATGGTGCGCAAGGATGAGCTCGACCAGGTCTACAAGAACGCCGCAGCCAAGCACCGCGCCGTGATCCGCGACATCCGCGACTGCCATGAGCGGGGCCAGCCGGTGCTGGTCGGCACCACCAGCATCGAGGCCAATGAGATGCTCTCGGCCATGCTCAAGAAGGAGGGCCTGCCGCACCAGGTCCTCAATGCCAAGCAACACGACCGCGAGGCGCAGGTCATCGCCGAGGCCGGCCGCCCCGGCGTCATCACCATCGCCACGAACATGGCTGGCCGCGGCACCGACATCGTGCTGGGTGGCAACCCCAAGGGCGAGATCGCCGCCATCGAGAACGACGAGGCCCTCTCCGAGGATGAAAAACGTGCCTGCATCAGCGCCATCGACGCCGACTGGCAGAAGCGCCACGATGCCGTGCTCGCCGCGGGTGGCCTGCACATCATCGGCACCGAGCGCCACGAGTCGCGCCGCATCGACAACCAGTTGCGCGGTCGTGCCGGCCGTCAGGGCGACCCCGGCTCGAGCCGCTTCTACCTGTCGCTCGAAGACCCGCTGCTGCGCATCTTCGCTGCCGACCGCGTCGCCGCCATCATGGATCGTCTCAGCATCCCCGAGGACGAGGCGATCGAGCACCCGTGGGTGACGCGCTCGATCGAGAACGCGCAACGCAAGGTCGAGGCACGCAACTTTGACATCCGCAAGCACCTGCTCGAGTTCGACGACGTCGCCAACGACCAGCGCCGTGTCATCTACCAGCAGCGCAACGAGATCATGGAAGCCGCCGACCTGCGCGAGATGGTCGATGGCCTGCGCCTGAGCGTGATCGAGAAGCTCGTCAGCCAGTTCATGCCGGAAGGCACGGTCGAGGAGCAATGGGATCTGCCGGCGCTGGAAGCCACCCTCGAGCAGCAGTTCGGCATCGCGTTGCCGGTCGCGTCCTGGCTGCAAGCCGAGCCCGATCTCGACACCGAGGGCCTTGTCGAACGCATCGCCGCCGCGACCTCGGCCGACTACGCCGAGAAGATCGCACCGGTCGATGCGCAGTCGATCACCGACTTCGAGCGCTCGGTCATGCTGCAAACGATCGACCTGCGCTGGCGCGAGCACCTCGCCGCGCTCGACTACCTGCGTCAGGGCATCCACCTGCGCGGTTATGCGCAGCAGAATCCCAAGC
>DALYGT010000172.1:0-3881 GCA_031971375.1 Burkholderiales bacterium
TCTCGACGTGCGCGACCAGCATCAGCGTCGCTGGCGCGTCAAACGGCGAGGAACCGCAGTAGGTCGCGTAGCGGCCGAACAACTGTTGCAGGCGCGGGTCGCGGAAGTGTTTGCCGAGCGAGCGCCACATGTCGCTGAACAGGCCCAAGCTCGCCAAGGCGCGGGAGCCTTGCCAACCGAGGTCGGCCATCATCCCTGTCAGCGTCGGTCGCGGTGAGCGGATGTAAGGGCCTTCGAGCGCGGCATACACCTCGCGCGCCTGGGCGCAGAAAGCCAGGTACCGGCGCGCTTCTGCCGCGCCGGCAAAGTCTGCGATCGCCACCGCAGAGCGCTGCGGGTCGGCATAAAGGTCAAGCCGACCGCCGCTGCCCCAGGCGTGGCGCGCCAGCACCTGTACCGGGTCTAGCTGCAGCGCGTCCTCGAGACGCTGCCCGGCGTCGCCGAACAGCCCCTCGAACACCCAGCGCATGGTGAACACCGTCGGGCCGGCATCGACCAGATGACCATCGGCCGACACCTGCCGCAGCTTGCCGCCCACCGTCGCGGCACGCTCCAGCAATGTCACGTCGAGTCCGTGTCGCGCCAGATCCGCTGCCGCAGCGAGTCCGCCGACACCACCGCCGACCACCACGACCCGATGGGTCGGGCCGGTGCGCGTCATCCGTAGACCCTGCCTTTGTAGGTCCCGCGCATGTCGATCGGGACGAAGCGCGCGAACATCGATTCGGAGAAGAAGCCATGGCGGTGCGCCGCTTTGATCGCCTCAAGATGGGCGCCTCTGCGTGCGTAGCGGTCCATGTCATCGACGCCGCGCCAGACGCTGAATGTCGCCTGACGAATCAGAGGTGCTTCGCCGAGGCCGGCAGCGAGGAGGCAGCCGTCTGCATGCTCGAGGTCGGCTTGTGCAGGCGGTGCCTTGCGCCAAAAAGCAGCAGCCTGCGCCGGCCTGATCGAGGCACGGGTCAGTGCAGCGATCGGCCCCTGCACCGGGGTATCGGTGGTGGGTGGCAGGCTCAGCCCTGACCACGCGCCTTTGCACGAGTAGGTGTGCAGGCGGACGCTGAAGAACTCGCGGGCATGCTGACGGTAGCTGGCGACGAGAGGGGCCTCGGCCAGAAAGCGCTGCGCAGTGACGTCGTCGTCGAAGACGCAGAACAGCCCCTGACGGGTTGCGCTGGGTCGCAGCCCGAAGCCGCCGTCGTGACCGCTGCCGAGCACCTTGTACAGGCGCAGACCGCTGACAGAACCGGTACCGAAGCCGCCTTTGACGAAGCGCGAATAGCCCCAGACCTTGGAGCCCTCGGCGATATCGATGAGGATGAGGGTGGCGACCGGTCTGGCGGACTCGGCCGTCTCAGGGGTCTCGGCGACCCGCCCGGGCATTTCGGCCACGTTCAGCGGTCCGTGCGTTCACCCAGGTCGCCGAGGCCATACTGCCGCAGCTTGACGTACAGGCTCTGGCGCGAAAGGCCGAGCATCTCTGCGGCGCTGGCGCGATTGTCGCGTGTCAGTTCTAGTGCGGCCTCGATACACAGTTTCTCGATGAGTTCTGCTGTCTCGCCGACGATGTCCTTGAGCGGCACGCGCCCCACCAGTTCGGTGAGCTGGCTGGCGCTACGCGTGAGGCCGTCGCCGCGCGGCTGGTCGTCAAGTCGAGTCGCCACGTCGCGCACACTGAAGCTGAGGAAACTGCGGCCCTCGACATGCAGCGCCCGGGCCGACATCTCGACCTCGGTCTGCAGTCCGTTCTCGCCACGCAAGGTGGTGGCGAACAGCCGCATCGACCCGCGCTGGCGCAGATTGGCGAGCAGCACCGAGAGGTCGACGCCGGAGCGACCGAGCCATCGGTCGAGCGATTCACCGAGCAATGCGTTTGCGTGGCCGACCTGGCAGAGGTCGGCAAAGGCCTGGTTGGCGGTGACCACGGTGCCATTGCCGTCGGTGACGACGAAACCGTCGGGCGACTGTCCGAGCGCCTCGAGCGTGACGGCACGGTTGTCCTCTGCGCCTTGGCTGGATGCGAGCTCCTGATTGCCCATCCGGATCAGGAACAGGCTCTGGTTGTCATGGCGGAACAGGCTCAGGCTGATCGCCGTCCCGCTGCCCGAGCCAGCCAGCCGCACACGTGACGTCTCGCCGCGGCCAGCACTCAGCACGCCGGTCATCAACGCTTCGAGGTCGGTGCGTTCTGCGGCGTCGAAACAGTCGGTGAAGAGGCGACCCGCCTGCTTGCGTGCCTGGCTGCCGAGCGCGCGCTCGGCAGCGCCATTGGCTTCGAGGATGCGCCGCGTCGAGGCATCGACCACCAGCATCGGTTCCGGCGCGGTCTCGAAAAGAAGTCGGTAGCGCGCCTCCATCTGGCGCATGCGCTGGTAGTCGCGCTCCATGGCCTGGTGAGACTCCACCAGCCGCGTCTGCAGCTCGGTGACGCTGCGCAAGTCACGGCCGACGAGCAGGATGTGGCCGTCGGAGAGGCGGATCGCGCTGTATTGCACCGGCAGCGTCCGACCGTCGCGGTCAGTGTGGTTGAGGTGCCGCCACTTGCGGGCGCGCCCAGCGCGGGCGTCGTCGAGAAGTGCTTCGATCTTGTCGCGGCATTCGACCGTGACGACATCCGCGAGCATGCGGCCGACCCAGTTCTGTGACTGATCGAGTTGTGAGTCGGGCTGGTTCAGGCGAGCGCGGACCACTCGGCCGTCGCCATCGAGCACCAGCGAGATATCGGCAGACGCCGACAGCAGCGATGCTGCCGCCGAGGGCTCGATGGCGCCGACCACGTCGGCGGCCTCGGGGTAGCCGATCTGCGTCACTTGATCGGAGGGGTTCTTCAATTCGGGCGCTCCCGCTCGCGGACCAGACGATCGGCGGCCCGCAGCGCCTCGCGTGCATCGCCGGAGTAGGCCTCGGCGCCGAGCAGGTCGCGCACCCGATCATCCAGACCCAAGGGACCACCCACCATGATGCCGACCCGTGGGTTGAGCGACGCGCAGCGCAACTCATGGACCAACACCCGCATCGCCTCGACATCATTGCTGCAACTCACCGAAAGGGCGACGACGTCGTACCAGTCGGCACGGGCAGCGGCGACCAGCGCCGTCGGATCGACCTCGATCGCGCTGCAGACACTCCAGCCGTCGCGACGGAAGAACTGGCTTAGCATGTAGAAACCCAAGGTGTGGTGGCTACCGGGCATCGGCGCCAGCAGGATGCGGTGTTGCGGCTGGCGGTAGACCGGTTTTGCGCAGAACTCCTCCGCAAGTCCGTGGATCAGCCTCTGCAGGCGGAACATGCCGAGCGTGACCTCAGGGAAGGTGCAGTCGTCGGTCTCCCAAAGGCGGCCGAGCCGACGTGCCGTTGGCGCGATCAACTGCAGATAGAGCTCAGGCAGCTCATGGCCATCGTCGCGCAGCGCGGCGAAGTGTTGCTCGTGCCGCAACGGGTCGGTGGCGATGCAATGCTCAACGAACCGCTCGATGACCGTCGCGTCGATCGGGGTCGCGAGGTGATGCGGCAGATCGACCGGGTCCGGAAGATGCGATCGGAGCAGGCGGGGAATGATCTCGGCGTTCAGGGTCTGCAACAGCGTCTGACGGGCGTCATGGCCCGCCGCTCCGGACGCGCCGGCATCGACTTGCCACGACTGGACGCTAGACCAACCCGAGCCATCGGCTGAATCCGAATCGGATCCCGTCGAGTCGCCGGCGTCATGTCCCAGATGATTGGACATTGCGCTCATGAGCGCTACCTCCGGTTAAATGTGTGTGATACCGGACGTGCTGTTTTTCTGATGCTGCTTTTCTTGTAACCGCATGGTCTCCCTGCGCGGCACCGACTGTCAACCTCCCAAGCAAATTAGACGACATGCAGATTTGACAGTTTTC
>DALYGT010000173.1:0-3859 GCA_031971375.1 Burkholderiales bacterium
ACAACATCGCCAAGCAGCACTCGGGCTTGTCGGTGTTCGCCGGCGTGGGTGAGCGCACTCGTGAAGGCAATGACTTCTATCACGAGATGAAGGACTCGAACGTTCTTGACAAGGTCGCGATGGTGTTCGGTCAGATGAACGAGCCCCCGGGCAACCGTCTGCGCGTGGCGCTGACCGGCCTCTCGATGGCCGAGCGTTTCCGCGACGAAGGCCGCGACATCCTGTTCTTCGTCGACAACATCTACCGCTACACCTTGGCTGGTACCGAGGTCTCGGCGCTGCTCGGCCGTATGCCGTCCGCGGTCGGCTACCAGCCCACTCTGGCGGAAGAGATGGGCCGTCTGCAGGAGCGCATCACCTCGACCAAGGTCGGCTCGATCACCTCGATCCAGGCCGTGTACGTCCCGGCGGATGACTTGACCGACCCGTCGCCGGCAACCACCTTCCTGCACTTGGACTCGACCGTCGTGCTGTCGCGTGACATCGCCGCGCTGGGTATCTACCCCGCAGTGGACCCGCTCGACTCGACCTCGCGCCAGCTCGACCCGCTGGTCGTGGGCGAGGAGCACTACAACGTCGCCCGCTCGGTGCAGGCCACGCTGCAGCGCTACAAGGAACTGCGCGACATCATCGCGATCCTCGGCATGGACGAACTCTCGCCGGAAGACAAGCTCGCTGTGGCGCGCGCCCGGAAGATCCAGCGCTTCCTGTCGCAGCCGTTCCACGTTGCCGAAGTGTTCACCGGTTCGCCCGGCAAGTACGTCACGCTCAAGGACACCATCGCCGGCTTCAAGGCGATCGTCTCGGGTGAGCTCGATCACCTGCCGGAACAGGCTTTCTACATGGTCGGCAGCATCGACGAGGCCATCGAGAAGGCCAAGACCCTGCAATAAGGACCCGGAGCCGACATGGCAATGACCCTTCAAGTCGACGTCGTCAGTGCCGAGACATCGATCTACTCCGGCCAGGCCGAGATGGTTGTGGCGCCCGGCGCCGGCGGCGAACTCGGCATCCTGCCGCGTCACGCCCCGCTGATCACGCAGATCAAGCCGGGCGCACTGCAGCTCAAGGTGCCGGGCGAGGCGGATGACGTGCTGGTCTTCGTCTCGGGCGGCATCCTCGAGGTGCAGCCCGGTGTCGTGACCGTGCTGGCCGATACCGCCATCCGTGCGCACGACCTCGACGAGGCCAAGGCGCTGGAAGCCAAGCGGCTGGCCGAAGAGGCGATGAGCAAGCAGGGCGAGGGCTTCAACTACGCTGCGGCGTCGGCCGAACTCGCCGAAGCCATGGGCCAGTTGGCGGCCATCACCAAGCTTCGCTCGCAACTCAAGGGCGGTCGCGGCTGAATCTGTCTGCCGTCTGTCGCGCATGCGGGCAGCCCTCGGGTTGCCCGTTTTGTTTTGCGGGTCGCGGACGTCATCGGCCGGCGGCGTTCCGTCCCGCGGTTGACCATGTGCCCGGCTCCCTAGGGGCGCCGCGCGCCGCCGTTATACTCGCGCGATGACGCAAGCGCTGAATATCGTTGTGCTGGCTGCCGGCAAGGGCACGCGAATGCGTTCCGACCTGCCCAAGGTGCTGCACCGCTTGGCCGGCAGGCCCCTGTTGGCCCACGTGCTCGACACCGCTGGTGCACTGGCCCCAACACGCACCTGTGTGGTCTATGGCCACGGCGGCGATGCCGTGCCGCAGGCGTTCGATGGACGCGGCCTGACGTTCGCGCTACAGGAACCCCAACTGGGCACGGGACACGCGGTGATACAGGCGCTGCCGCTAATCGACCCGGATGCGGTCACACTGGTCCTGTACGGTGACGTGCCTCTGGTGCGCGCAGTGACGCTCACGCCGCTGATCGACGCCGCGCACGCGGGCGCTTTGGCAGTGCTCACCGCCACGCTCGACGACGCGCACGGTTACGGCCGCATCGTCCGCGAGGGCGGTGCGGTGCGTCGCATCGTCGAGCAGAGGGATGCCAGTGCCGCCGAGCAGGCTATCCGCGAGATCAACACCGGCATCATGGCCATCCCCGCGGGACATCTGTCCGGCTGGCTCGAGCGACTCGGCAAGCACAACGCGCAGCAGGAGTATTACCTCACCGACATCGTCGCACTCGCTGTGGCCGACGGTGTTGCGGTGCAGGGCCTTGACCTGGCCGGGCCGCAGGAGGTGGCGGGCGTCAATAGCCCGCGCCAGCTCGCCGAGCTCGAGCGCAGCTACCAGCTGCAAGAGGCGGGCCGACTGATGGACGGCGGCGCGCGGCTGGCCGACCCTGCCCGCATCGACGTGCGCGGCCGGCTCGAGTGCGGCCGCGACGTCTCGATCGATGTCGGCTGTGTGTTCGAAGGCGAGGTGACGCTGGGCGAAGGCGTCAGCGTGGGCCCCAACTGCGTCATCCGCGACAGCCGCATCGGCGCCGGCACGCGCATCGAGGCGATGAGCTGGCTCGACCACGCCACGGTAGGCGCTGGCGCGGTGGTCGGCCCGTTTGCAAGGTTGCGGCCCGGAACCGAGCTCGCCGATGGGGCGCATGTCGGCAACTTCGTCGAACTCAAGAATGCGCTGGTCGGCGAGGGCAGCAAGATCAACCACCTGAGCTACGTCGGTGATGCGACGGTGGGCGCGCGCGTGAACATCGGCGCCGGCACCATCACCTGCAACTACGACGGCGCCAACAAGTACCGCACCACCATCGGCGACGACGCCTTCATCGGCTCCGACACGCAGCTGGTGGCGCCGGTCCGGGTGGGCGCGGGCGCGACCATCGGCGCCGGTTCGACCATCACCCGCGATACGCCCGACGAGGCGCTGACGCTGTCGCGAAGCAAGCAGTTCACCGTGGCCGGTTGGAAGCGGCCACAAAAGAAACCCTGACATGTGCGGCATCGTCGGTGGGGTGGCCGCCAGGCCTGTCGTTGCGACCCTCGTCGAGGGCCTCAAGCGCCTCGAGTACCGTGGCTACGACTCGTGTGGCGTGGCGGTGCATCAGGCCGGCGCGCTGCGCCGGGCGCGCAGCACCGCGCGCGTCGCCGAACTCGAGCGCGGCGTCGCGACGGATGCGCTCGACGGGACGCTTGGCATCGCGCACACGCGCTGGGCGACGCACGGTGCCCCGGCGGTCCATAACGCCCACCCGCATTTTTCTGGTGACCGTATCGCGCTGGTCCACAACGGCATCATCGAGAACCACGAAGCGCTGCGCGCCGAGTTGCAGACCGCCGGCTACGCCTTCGCGAGCCAGACCGACACCGAGGTTGTTGCGCATCTCGTCGATTCCCTCTACGCCGGTGACCTGCTCGATGCCGTGCGTCGCGCCTTGCCGCGGCTCAAGGGCGCCTACGCGCTGGCCGTGATCTGCCGCGACGAACCCGGTCGGCTGGTGGGCGCGCGCGAGGGGAGCCCGCTGGTGCTCGGCGTGGCTGGGGACGCGCGTTACCTTGCCTCCGATGCCATGGCGTTGGCCGGTGCTGCGGAGCGCATCGCCTACCTCGAGGAGGGCGACCTGGTCGACCTCAAGCGCGACGCGCACGCGGTCTACGCCGCCAACGATGGCCACCGCGCCGCGGTGACTCGCGAGCCGCGCGGCCTCGAGGCGCACGCGCAGGCCGCCGAACTTGGGCCGTATCAGCACTACATGCAAAAGGAGATCTTCGAACAGCCGCGCGCGGTGGCCGACACGCTCGACGGCGTCGGCGGGCTCGGGCCGGACCTGTTCGGCGCGGCGGCGCCCGACATCCTCCCCGGTGTCGACCGCGTGCTGATCCTTGCCTGCGGCACCAGCTACTACGCCGGTTGCGTGGCCCGCTACTGGCTCGAGTCGGTCGCCGGCATCCCCTGCAATGTCGAGGTCGCGAGCGAGTACCGC
>DALYGT010000174.1:0-3817 GCA_031971375.1 Burkholderiales bacterium
GTCGGCCATCGTGCTCGAGAAGCTCATCAGCCAATTCCTCTACAACAAGGCCGCCGAAGGCTCGGCCGACAGCAAGTAAGTCCACGGAGACCGCATGAAGATCCTGACCACCCTGTTCCTGTCGCTCGGCTTGTTGCTCGTCGCGGCGGCCCCGGTGCGTGCCGCCGAGAACGACCCCAACCTGCCACCGCACATCGTCGGCAAGCGCGCCAGCGAGGACGTGATCACAGCGCTGGCCAAGGACCCGAGCATCGGCAAGGACAAGGCGCGGGCGCTGGCCTTTATCGACGAGAAGATCCTGCCGTATTTCGACTTCCAGTCGATGACGCGGCTGGCGGTCGGTCGCGCCTGGCGCGACGCGACGCCTGAGCAGCAGGCGCGTCTGACGCAGGAGTTCCGCACCCTGCTGGTGCGGACCTATGCCGCCTCGCTCGACACCCTGCGTGGCGCCGAGATCGACTATCGGCCGGTCAACGTCGGCCCCAACGACAAGCGCGCGGTGGTCAAGGGTCTGGTCAAGCGGCCCGGCATGCAGCCGCTGACCATGGAGATGGCGGTCGAGCGGCAAGCCGATGGTTGGCGCGTGATCGACCTCGCGATAGAGAACCTGAGCCTGGTGACCAACTACCGCAGCGAGTTCGGCATGATCGTGCAGCGCGACGGCATCAACGGCCTGATCAAGTCGCTGGCCGAGCGCAACGCACCGCGCGAGAACTCCACGGCGGCCAAGTGACAGACGTCTCGGGGTGGATGGAACTGTGCGGATGAGCCTGCAGCCGTGAGTGTCACGCCCCTCAACCTCGCAGGCTCGCTGACGGTCGATGAGGCCGCGGCTGTCCTGCGTGCCGCCACTGCGGCGATCGACGCCGGTTGCCGCGAGGTCCATCTGCACGATCTGCATACGGTCGATTCGTCGGCGGTCGCGACCCTGCTGGCCATCCGTCGCCACGCGCTCGCCAAGGGGGTCGACCTGCGTTTCTCGCCGCCGCCAGCGGCGCTGGCCGGGCTGGTCGGTCTCTACGAGGTGGGCGGACTGCTGGGTGTGACGGCGCGGTGAGCGTGCCAGCTGTCGACATCCGTCAGTTGGTGCGTGCCTACGGCACCCTGCGCGCGCTCGATGGCGTCGACCTCCGCGTCGAGCAGGGTGAGTTCTTCGCCCTGCTCGGCCCCAATGGCGCCGGCAAGACCACCCTCATCAGCATCCTCGCCGGTCTGGTGCGCCCGACCTCGGGCAGCGTGCGGGTGATGGGCATCGATGTCTTGAACGACGGTCCGCTGGCGCGCCGCCAGCTCGGCGTGGTGCCGCAGGAGCTGGTGTTCGACCCGTTCTTCACCGTGCGCGAGACCCTGCGCATCCAGTCTGGTTACTTTGGCCTGCGCGACAACGATGCCTGGATCGACGAGCTGCTCGCCGCGCTGGAGCTGACTGACAAAGCCGACACCAATATGCGACGCCTGTCCGGCGGGATGAAGCGGCGTGTGCTGGTCGGTCAGGCGCTGGTCCACCGGCCACCGGTGATCATCCTCGACGAGCCGACCGCCGGTGTGGACGTCGCCCTGCGGCAAGGCCTCTGGGCACTGATGCAGCGACTCAACGGCGAAGGCCACACCATCATCCTCACGACGCATTATCTGGAGGAGGCCGAAGCCTTGTGTGGTCGCGTGGCGATGCTCAAGCAGGGCCGCTTGGTGGCGCTCGATGCCACTTCGCAACTGCTCGCGCGCCATGCCCAGCGCACGCTGTGGCTGCGTCTGGCGCAGCCGACACGCCTGCCGCCCGCGGTCGCGGCGCGTCTGCTGCCGGATGGCGAGGGCTGGGTCGCCGAGTTGACCGACCTCGCCGAGATCGAGCCTTTGCTGGCAGCGGTGCGTGACGCAGGTGCCGGCCTCGAGGACATGGAGCTGCGCCGTGCCGACCTCGAGCAGGTCTTCCTCCACCTTACTGAGGCCGCGTGATGCCACCCGACGCACGGTGCGCCAGCGGCAACCTGCTGATCGTCTCGGCACCCTCAGGGGCCGGGAAGACCACGCTGGTGCGCGCGCTGCTGGAGCGTGACCCGCAGGTCGTCTACTCAGTGTCGTGCACCACCCGCGCGCCGCGCGCGGGTGAGCGCGACGGCGTCGACTATTTATTTGTCAGCGACGAGGAGTTCCGCCGCCGCATCGCTGCCGGCGAGTTCCTTGAGCATGCCGAGGTGCATGGTCACCGCTATGGCACGCTGCGCAGCTGGATCGACGAGCAGCTGCTCGCTGACCGCGATGTCGTGCTCGACATCGACACGCAGGGCGCAGCACAGGTGCGCGCACTGATGCCCGAGTCGATCAGCATCTTCATCCTGCCACCTTCGCTCGTCGAGCTGGAGAGCCGCCTGCGCAGTCGCGGCACCGACACCGGGGCTGTGATCGAGCGCAGACTGGCCGCCGCCCGAGCCGAGATCGCTCACGCTGGCGAGTACGATTACGCTATCATCAACGACCACTTGGACACCGCTGTCGCCGAACTGGCAGCGGTCGTCAGGGCCTCGCGGCTGCGCCTGGCGCGACAGTCGGCCCGCCATCCCACACTCTTCAAGGACACCCCATGGCCCGCATCACCGTCGACGACTGCCTGCACTCCATCGCCAACCGCTTCGAGCTGACACTCGTCGCCACCCAGCGCGCGCGTCAGCTTGCCAACGGTGCCGAGACCCAGCTGCAACCGGGCCGCGACAAGCCGACCGTGCTCGCGCTGCGCGAAGTGGCTGCAGGCCTGGTTGGACGCGAGTTGCTCAACCGCAACCTCTGACGCTGCGGCGGGCGTCGCCGCCGAGGGTCACGAGCGTGTAATCTGCTACGGGAGTCAGCCACCGCAAGCGATGCACGCCGCGCATGAGCGCTTTTGCCAAAGCCGAACGCAGGACGCCCGACCACGACGAGGTCGATCCGGGTGCGGTGTTCCGCGCCTTCGTCGACCGCTCGGTGGGCTACCTCAAGCCGGCTGACCGCGAGTTCCTCGCCCACGCCTTTGACTGTGCGCGCCAGGCGCACGAGGGCCAGTACCGCGCCAGTGGCGAGCCCTACGTCACCCACCCGATCGCCGTCGCCGAACTGCTGACGCAGTGGCACCTCGACGCGCACGCGCTCTCCGCAGCGCTGCTGCACGATGTGGTCGAGGACTCCGGCATCGGCATCGGCGAGATCGGCGAGCGCTTTGGCGACAAGGTCGCGCACCTCGTCGAGGGCGTCTCCAAGCTCGACCGCATGCACTTTGCCTCGCGCGAGCAGGCGCAGGCCGAGAACTTCCGCAAGATGCTGCTGGCGATGTCGCGCGATGTGCGCGTCATCCTCATCAAGCTCGCCGATCGCCTGCACAACATGCGCACGCTCGGTGCGGTCAAGCCCGACAAGGCACGCCGGGTGTCCGCCGAGACGCTCGAGATCTACGCGCCGATCGCGCGTCGGCTCGGCCTCTCAAGGCTGGTCGACGAACTCGAGGACCTGTCGTTCCGCCACCTCTACCCCGACCGCTACCGTGTGCTCGAACGTGAACTCGGCAAGCTGCGCGGGCAGCGTCGCGAGGTACTCGAGCGCCTGTCGGAGGCGGTCATGGTGCGGCTCAAGGAATACGGCGTCGAGGCCGACGTCAGCGGCCGCGAGAAGACGCTCTACAGCATCTACCGCAAGATGGCCGACAAGCACCTGTCGTTCTCGCAGGTGATGGACATCTACGGCCTGCGCGTGATCGTCCGCGAGCAGCCGGCCTGCTACACCGCGCTCGGCGCCCTGCACTCGCTTTACAAGCCGATCCACGGCAAGTTCAAGGACTACATCGCCATCC
>DALYGT010000175.1:0-3817 GCA_031971375.1 Burkholderiales bacterium
TGGGCGCTGGAAGTTTGAGGGAGCCTGCTCCTAGTACGAGAGGACCGGAGTGGACGAACCTCTGGTGTACCGGTTATCACGCCAGTGGTATTGCCGGGTAGCTAAGTTCGGAAGAGATAAACGCTGAAAGCATCTAAGCGTGAAACTCGCCTCAAGATGAGACTTCCCTGGGGACTTGATCCCCCTGAAGGGTCGTTGAAGACCACAACGTTGATAGGCTGGGTGTGGAAGCGCAGTAATGCGTGTAGCTAACCAGTACTAATTGCCCGTGTGGCTTGATCCTATAATTCTGCGCAGTGCATGAACCTGTCGCAATCCAGAACAAAACAACCTCTTGCTGATTTATGTCGCTGCTTGTGCGACGCCAGTTACGCTTGGCGGCCATAGCGAGGTGGACCCACCCCTTCCCATTCCGAACAGGACCGTGAAACGCCTCCGCGCCGATGATAGTGCGGGTTCCCGTGTGAAAGTAGGTCACCGCCAGGCTCTTACAAGAACAAAAAAGCCACCCTTCGGGTGGCTTTTTTGTTTTTCGACTGCGCTGGGGAGTGCGCTCGGTGTCATCTGCCGGCGCATCACGATCCTATTGAGCGTCAGCGGCCGCTCACTTCGATGATCACTGGCGTTCGGCGCGAACCGCTGCCTTCGCGCGTCACCAAGGTCCAGGTCCAGTCGCTGCGACCCTGACTGCACACCGGCAGGGTCAATCGGCCTGACCATTCGCTGGGGCCGGAGCCCTTCAAGTCGATACTGACGGGCGGCATGGACATGCCGGCCATCGAGGCTTCGAGCCTGAGGGCACTGACAGTGATGGGGACATCTCTCAAGGTGACTTCAATAGGTGTGAGAACCTTGGGGGCTGTGCTGGTTTGGAGGGACACGCCGCTGCCGAGCACGCAGGCCGCTGCCGGGTTTTGGCAGACCTCGGCAGTATCCGTGGGGCTGGGGGCGGGCGAGCACGCTGAAAGCACCCCGGCACAAAGTATCAGGCCGGATCGCTGTCCAAGGGGCCGCCTGCGTACCTCCCGGCGGCGCAGTAGCGACGGAGCGCCGGTTATGGTGGGCCACCTCACCGTGCGCCTCGGTTCAAACCGGTTGCCAGGCAGCGCCGATCATGGCGATACCCGACGCCCCATGCCCACGCGCCTCATCGAGGTGGTGCGGGGCAAGGCCGCCAATGGCGTAGACAGGCAGTGGGGCCCAGCGCGCAACATCCGCCCAAGCTTTCCAGCCGAGTCCCGCCCGTCCAGGGTGAGAGGGTGTCTGCATCACGCTGCCGAGTATGACGTAGTCCAAGCCGAGCGCCGCGGCCTTCGTGATCTCGGCTTCGTTGTGCACGGACGCGCCGACCAGTGGCACTTGCGGACGCTTCTCGAGCGCGAGTAACCTCGCTGCGTTCAGGTGGAGTGCCGTCGCGCACAGCGCTGTGGCTTCCTCGATGCTCGTATTTGCGATGGGCACGACACCGTGGTCGGCGCATAGCGCCGACCAGTCGCGCCACTCGGCGACCGTGAGATGACCTCGGCGGATTTGCAGCCAGCGCTCCGCGGATGGCAACCGGTCATCAGCACCCCGTGTGTCGGCAGCGTTGGCGGCGAATCCCGTCGCGCAATTGATCCCTTGGAGATCACGCTCGACGAATTGAGCCGGTGCCTCGCGAGCCGCAGCCCGAAGCCCCGTCGAGGCCCAACGTGGGAGCCCGGCCGACACCACAGCCAGCGCTTCGCCGTGCGCCACCGTTTCAGGAGGTGTGACCGGTAACCAGCAGGGCATCGCGAGCGAACGCAGGATCGGTGCGTTGGCGGGTAGCAGGGGCTCGACCTCGCAGGGTGTTGAGGGTGTCTGCCAGTGCAGGGCTTGCCCCTCCAAGCCAGTGGGCACGCCTGACCACTCGCGCACATGGAAGAAATGCAGGCGCACAACCGCATGCGGGTATTCGAACACCTTGAGTAGCCAGGGGTCGGCGCGGGTTACGGTGATGCCGAGTTCTTCGCGCAGTTCGCGGGCCATCGCTGCTTGAGCGGGTTCGCCGGGCTCTATCTTGCCGCCCGGGAACTCCCAGTAGCCCGACCATATCCGGCCCTCCGGGCGCTGCGCCAAAAGGTAGTGCCCCGTTTCGGACCAGATGACGCCGCAGACCACCTCGACCACCGGCCTCGCGCCCGGGGGGGGGCTTGCAGTGGCGGGTGTGGGGGTCATGCGGCGAGAGCGGGACAGATCACTCGGGTGAGGCGCTATGCCGCCCGGCCCAGTCGCGCGCGAACTGTGCCGCTACCCGGCCGTTGCGTGCGCCGCGCGACAGCGCCCAGCGCAAGGCCTCGCCGCGCCAGGCGTCGTCTGCGCCGTGCCAGCCAAGCTGTGCGAGCCAGTGTGCGGCGATGGCGAGGTATTCACCCTGATCGAAGGCGTGGAAGCTGATCCACAGCCCGAAGCGCTCCGACAACGAGACCTTCTCCTCGACCGCCTCCCTCGGATGGATCTCACCGCCCCGGATCAGGGGCAGGTTCTCGTCCTGGTACTCCGGCATCAGGTGCCGGCGGTTGGAGGTGGCGTAGATGAGCAGGTTGTCGCCGGGGGCAGCGATGGAGCCGTCGAGAACCGCCTTGAGCGCGCGGTAGCCGGGCTCGGCGTCGTCAAACGCGAGGTCGTCGCAATAGACGATGAAGCGCCGCGGGCTGTCCGCGACACGGTCGACGATGTCGGGCAGATGCGCCAGCTCCTCGCGGTCGACCTCGATCAGGCGCAGACCCTCGGCGGCGTGTCGGTCGAGCACGGCCTTGACCAGCGACGACTTGCCCGTGCCGCGCGCGCCAGTCAGCAGCACATTGTTGGCGGGGCGGCCCGCGACGAACTGTGCGGTGTTGCGTGCGAGTTGCGCCTTTTGCTCGTCGACACCGAGCAGGTCGTCGAGGCGGATGACGTGGCGGTGCAGCACCGGCTCGCAGCGACCCCCACGCCAGCGGAAGGCGCAGGCGGCGTCCCAGTCGACCGGGTCGCGGCGCACACGGCTCTCGAGCGCATCGGCGATACGATCGAGGCGCGTCAGCAGCGCATCCAGGCCTTCGCCACCAAGCGCCACGACCGATCAGCTCCGGTAGTCGGCGTTGATGCGGACGTAGTCGTAGCTGAAATCGCAGGTCCAGACAGTCGCGCTGGCATCGCCTCGCGCAAGGTCTATGGCGATGGTGATCTCCGACTGTTTCATCACCCGCGCGCCGTCTTCTTCCCGGTAGCTCGCCGCTCGGCCGCCGTGCTCGGCCACCAGCACATCGTCCAGATGGACGCGGATGCGGTCGACGTCGAGGTCACCGATTCCGGCGTAGCCGATCGCAGCCAGGATGCGCCCGAGGTTGGGGTCGGAGGCGAAGAAGGCGGTCTTGACCAGCGGCGAGTGGCCGACGGCGTAACCGACCTTGCGACACTCTTCGCGGTCGCGGCCGCCCTTCACCACGATGCTGATGAACTTGGTAGCACCTTCGCCGTCGCGGACGATCGCTTGCGCCAATTCGATGCAGACGCGCTCGATGGCGGCGTAGAGCGCGCGACCGGCGTCGCTCTCGGCAGAGGTGATGCGCGGCATGGGGGCGCGCCCGGTGGCGGCCAGCACCAGCGAGTCGTTGGTCGAGGTGTCGCCATCCACAGTGATGCTGTTGAAGGACGCATCGGCGGCTCGCGCGAGCATCGCCTGAAGCACTGCCTGATCGACTGCAGCGTCGGTGCAGACGTAGCCGAGCATGGTCGCCATGTTCGGTTTGATCATGCCGGCGCCCTTGGAGATGCCGGTCACGGTCACGCGCGTGCCACCGATATCGGCCTG
>DALYGT010000176.1:0-2514 GCA_031971375.1 Burkholderiales bacterium
GCGATGCAGGGCCTGTGGCGCATGGGTGGCTGGGTCGGCAGCGTGGCTGCGGGGCTGATGGCGCTTTGGCTGCTGCCGCGCTGGTCACGCGATGGGCGTGCGCCGGGCGCCGCGACGCTGCTGCGCGACGGCATGCGCGTGGTGCTGCCGGCGTGGTTCTGCCTGCTGGCGGTGTGGTGGTGGCAGGCGCCGCTCGCCGCCATCATGTTCGACGCCGGCTTTGCCGTGCCGCCTGTGGTCGCGGCCGGCTTCCTCATCGGCGAGGGCATCCGCGCCTTCTCGTGGATATATCTTTTTGGGCTGATGGCCTCACGGCGCACGCTGGCGGTCGTCCTCACCGAACTGGCGTCGCTGCCGCTGTTCGCGACGCTCGTCACGTGGGTGCCGACCGCGGGGCTCGACGAGGTCGGCGGGCTGTATGTGCTCACTTACACGGCATACGCCGGCGCCATGGCACTGTGTTTCACGCGCCCCCTCGGCACCTTGGCAGAGCGACACGGCAAGGCGCGAGACGCAGGCGTCTGAGGACTGGAGCGGGTGAAGGGAATCGAACCCTCGTATGAAGCTTGGGAAGCTTCCGTTCTACCATTGAACTACACCCGCATCGGATGCATAGTTTAAAGCATACGAGTCTTCCCACCGGGCGGAGCCGTTGTTCCTACCAAGCGGAGCCCAGCCGGCCCAGCCGGGCGCTTCTCCGGACCAGACGGTCGCCGACGATCCCCCCCGCATGCAAACATGAACAACATCCACGTCAACGGCAGACCGCGCAAATGCCCGGTGGGCTCTTCGGTGGCCGATCTGGTCCAGGCACTTGGTTTTGCGCAGCAACGCATCGCCGTCGAACGCAACGGCGCCATCGTCTCGCGCAGCGCATGGATGTCGACGCGGATCGAGGATGGCGACCAGTTGGAGATCGTCGGCGCAGTCGGCGGCGGCTAGCCCAAGCCCGATCGACGACCGCCCCGGTCAGACGACGTCGGCCGCCGACTTGAGCAGCACCAGCGCCGCGCCCCCGCCACCCTCGACGTTCGGCGCCTGACAGAACGCGAGCACCTCGTCGCGCTGCATCAGCCAGCTGCGCACCTTGCCCTTGAGTACCGGCTCCTTGTTGGGCGAGCGCAGACCCTTGCCGTGGATGATGCGCACGCAGCGGAAGCCGGCCTGCCGACAGCGCGTCAGAAAGCCCGCCAGTTCGAGCCGCGCCATCTCGCGCGTCAGGCCGTGCAGGTCGAGCTGCGCCTGGATCACCCAGTGGCCGCGCTTGAGCTTGCGCAGCGCCGCGGCGGTCACACCCGGCCGCGAGAACAGCAGCTCCTCGCCGGTCTCCAGATCCTCCGGCTCGTAGTCGGAGAGGCTCTCGGCGAGCACCTGCTGGTCGTCGGCGATGCGCTGGGCGGGCCACGCCGGCACCGCCGGTCGCGGCGGCTCGACGCGGTCGCTCGGCGGCAGCGGCGTCACATCCTCGACCGCCTTGCGGAACAGGTCTCGACCGGCCTCGCGCGCACGTTTGGCGGCAGCCGCGCGGCGGGCCACCTCCTCACGCTCGCGGGCCTGGTCCTCGATGGTCCGCTTGACCCCGTACAGGGCCAGGGCAAGCGGGTTGTCGGCGGGTGGCTTGACCATGCTGATGGTTCGGGCTCAATGCGTAGCCGTACGCGCGCGTCTGTCGTGGCCGGGCGCTGGCGCTCAGCCGCCCAACGCGTCCAGATAGCGCTCGGCATCGAGCGCCGCCATGCAGCCGGTACCGGCGCTGGTCACCGCCTGGCGGTAGATGTGGTCCTGCACGTCGCCGGCGGCGAACACGCCGGGGATGCTGGTGGCGGTGGCGTTGCCTTCGCGGCCGCCGCGGGTGACGATGTAGCCACCCTCCATCTCCAGCTGCCCCTCGAAGATCTGCGTGTTGGGCTGGTGACCGATGGCGATGAACACGCCCTGCAGGGCGATGTCGCGGGTGGCGCCGTCTTTCACTGACCGAACGCGCATGCCGGTCACACCGCTGTCGTCGCCGAGCACCTCGTCGAGCGTGCTGTCGAGCACCAGCTCGATCCTGCCTTCGGCCACGCGACTCATGAGCTTGTCGACCATGATCGCCTCAGCCTTGAACTTGTCACGCCGGTGCACGAGTGTGACCTTGCTGGCGATATTGGCGAGGTAGAGCGCTTCCTCGACCGCGGTGTTGCCGCCGCCGATCACCGCAACGGGCTGATTCTTGTAGAAGAAGCCGTCGCAGGTGGCGCAGGCCGACACGCCGCGCCCGCTGAAGGCCTGCTCGCTCGGCAGGCCGAGGTACTTGGCGCTGGCGCCGGTGGCGATGATCAGCGCATCGCACGCGTACTCGCCGCTGTCGCCGACCAGCCGCATCGGCTTTTCATTCAAATGGACGGTGTGGATGTGGTCGAACACCAGCTCGGTGTCGAACCGGGTCGCATGCTTCTCGAAGCGCGCCATCAGGTCCGGCCCAAGCACGCCGTCGGCGTCGGCCGGCCAGTTGTCGACCTCGGTGGTGGTCAT
>DALYGT010000176.1:2614-3783 GCA_031971375.1 Burkholderiales bacterium
AGGGCGGTGATGCCGGGCGCGAGCGCCTCCGGCTCGGGCAGTTCGCTCCCGGGCGCGAGCAGGTCGCCGGCGGAGTGGCTCTTGAGCCGGATGGCGGTGCGCATCGGTCCGGGAATGACGGCGTGCGCGCGGTGCGTGCCACGGTGCGCCCATTCGTCGTCCCAGCTCTGCGCCAGCGCCATCAGCCCGGCCTTGGCCACGCCATAGGCGCCCCAGAACGCCGCCGGGTGGGCGCCGTGGCTGTCGCCGACGAACACCACCGTGGCGGCCGGCGCCGCTTGCAGCAGCGGATCGCAGGCGCGGGTCAGCAGGGCAGGGGCGATCAGGTTGACGCGCAGAAGCGTGTGCCAGGTGTCGAGGTCCTGCTGCGCCATCGGCATCAGGGTGCGGAACTGCGCGGCAGCGTGGACGATGCCGTCGAGCCGGCCGAGCTGGTCGCGGATGCCCTCGGCGATGCGCTCGAAGCCGGTCTCATCAGCGCGCGCGAGATCGAACGGCACGATCGACGGCTGCGGGCCGCCGGCTTCGACGATGGCGTCATAAGTCGCCTCGAGCGCGTGCGTCTTGCGGCCGAGCAACACGGTGGTCGCGCCGGCTGCGGCGAGTGAGCGCGCGCTGGCCTGCCCGAGCCCGGAGCCGGCCCCGGTGATGAGGACGACGCGCTGGCGCAGGTCGGGGAGGTTCGAGCTGTTGGGCATCCTGGCTCCGTGTGTGGGGTGCGGTGACGTGGCCGCCGCGCGGCGCACGGCCGTCGGCGGCGTGGGCAGCGCCGGTCGGCTCGACGCGTGGTTTACGGGCCGGTAGCAACCAGCCGCGCGCATTCTAACCCGCTGCGCACGGCGCCCTCGAGCGTGGCAGGGTAGGGTGCGACGCCGTGATCCGACAGGTCGTGATCGGATACGGTGTAGTCCCCGGCCAGAAACAGGCCCGGCGCGCCGGTGGCGTGGCCGGGGCGTCGCTGGCTCGGCGTGCAGGCAAAGGTCGCGCGCTTCTCGACCAAGACTCTGCTGGCGGCGAGCGGCGGCAGGTCCGCGATGACCCGCCGCAGTTGCGCCTCGACAGCGGCGGCGAGCGCTTCGGCGGAGGTGGTTTGCGCATCAGGGGCGATCGTTTCCGGTGTGGAGGCGGGCGCCCGTCGCCAGGCGCTGATGACCACACTGGCCCGCCCC
>DALYGT010000177.1:0-3715 GCA_031971375.1 Burkholderiales bacterium
ATGTGCAGACGGTGCGCAGCGCGGTGAGCGAGGTCGAGCAGCGTCTGGCCGCGGTTGAGCGGGGCGCGCAGCGCATCGCAGCACTCGAGAGGCAGGCGGCGGCCGACCGCGAGACTGCCGACATCGCCCGTGAGCGTCACCGGGTCGGGCTGACCACGTTCCTCGATGTGGCCGACGCCGAGCGCGTGCTGTTCGCCACCGAACTCGCGCTGAATCAGGCGCGCGGCACGCTTGCCGCCGACACCATCGGGTTGAACAAGGCGCTCGGCGGCGCGTGGAGCGTCCCGGTCGGAGAACCGTTGCCGGTGCCGTGAGCGAAATCGGGCGGGGCGCGTCGGGAAAACGGTCTCTACGGGCTTGGCCCCGGAAAACCGCGTCCCGATGGAAGGCCCGCGGGCACAAACGATGGTGCGCTCTGACGTTGGCGGGTGGCCGTCCTTACTCGTGCCGTCCACCGAAGGCTACGAGGCCGCGTCAGAGCCCCGCCAGCACCCGGATGTGCGCTGCCACGCTGCGGCCGAGTGCGCTGAGCGAATAGCCGCCCTCAAGTGCCGAGACGATGCGTCCGCCGCAATGGCGGTCGGCGGCAGCCTTGAGCTGTGTGGTGATCCACGCATAGTCATCCTCGCGCCAACCGAGCATGGCCATGTCGTCTTCGCGGTGGGCGTCGAATCCAGCCGAGATGAACAGCATCTGCGGTTGGAAAGCCTCAAGGGCGGGCAGCCAGGTCTTTTCCACCGCCACGCGAGCAGCATCCCCTTCGCTCCACGCCGGCAATGGGGTGGGGATGATGTGCGCATTGCCGGTGTCGGCTCCGCTGAAGGGGTAGAAGGGGTGTTGGAACGACGAGCAGAGCAGCACCCGCGGGTCCTCGTGGAAGATCGCCTCGGTGCCGTTGCCGTGGTGCACGTCGAAGTCGCAGATGGCGACGCGCTCGAGTCCGTGGTGTTCGAGTGCGTGCAGCGCGCCGACGGCGATGTTGTTGAATATGCAGAAGCCAGCAGAGTGGTTGCGGCTGGCATGGTGCCCCGGCGGCCGCACGCTACAGAACGCGTTGGCAAATTCCTTTGACAGCACGCCATCGACGGCGCATACCACCGCACCTGCAGCCAGCCGCGCCGCCTCCAGACTCCACGGGTTGAGCGTGATGTCGTCGCCGAGATGCACCAGACCGGTCGAGGGCGATTGGCTCTCGATCCAGTGCAGCAGGGACTCGTCGTGCGCGCGCAACAGTTGCTCGCGCGTTGCCGGCGTTGCTTCGATACGCTGTAAATGGTCCATCAGACCAGCGGCGACCAGTTGGTCCTCGATCGCGGCAAGGCGCGCCGGACACTCTGGGTGAGCACCGCCGTGCTCGTGACGGCAGCAAATCGGGTGGGAGACGAAGGCAGTGCCCATGCACCCCAGTCTAGCGCGGTGGCTATCCCGGGCTGGCAGCGGCGCAGGGCAGACCCGGATGGAGGCCAAAAAAAGACCCGGCAGAGCGACCGATCCTCCTCCTTCAAGTGCTGCTTGAACGGTTCGGCGCCCGCCGGGTGCTGGCAACGCGAGGCTCGTCAGGTCCGCCGACTGCTACCCGCGTTCCCATCACCGTAGGACACGAACTGGACTTTGTCTATCCTCGCTTTTCGCTGACTTCACGGATGACCCGCAGGATTTCCGGCTGACGCTGTGTCAGCGCGTGAAAGTCGGTCAGGTCGAGGACGAGGAACTGGCTGGTGACGCGGGTCCGCACGGTCGCGTTTCGCGGTCGGTTCTCAACCAGACCGCCCTCGCCGAAACACTCCCCGGGACCCAGCCTGATCGGGCCGGAATCCAGCTGTACTTCGACCTCGCCATCGATGATGAAGTACATCGAATTGGACATTTCGCCGCGCGACACCACGACGCTGCGACCCGGCAGCACCTGTGCCCGAAGCAGGCTCGCGATGTCGGCGATGGCACTGGCGTGCAGGCCGCAGAAGATCGACAGCCGCGACACCATCTGGAAGTTGCCGAGCAGCTGTCGGCGGCGGACCTCGTTGGCGACGCCGTTGGCGACGATGCCCACCGGCATCGCCAGCATGGCGATGCCGATCAGCATCGAGAAGCCCGCCAGGATCCGGCCGATCGGCGTGATCGGCACCATGTCGCCGTAGCCCGAGGTGGTCATGGTGACGATGCCCCACCACATGGCCTGAGGGATGCTCTTGAACACCTCCGGTTGTGCCTGATGTTCGGCGGCGAACACCAGCGCCGACATCAGCGGCACCAGAACCAGAAGGCTGGAGAGTGTCGCCAGCAGCAGGCGAGACTCGTTGTGCAGAACAGTACCTACCAGCTCGAGCCCCGGGATGTAGCGCGCCAGTTTGAACAGGGGCAGCATCTGCAGCGCGGACAGCCAGTCGCCCGGCTCGAACAACCACCCGGGAATCAAAGGTAGCCAGCACAGCAGATCGACAAGCCCCATGAACGAGAACGCGTAGCTCGCTCGGTGAGTGGTCTCGACGTCGATCTCGCCCGCTTCATCGACCTCGGGTGCAGCCCACAGGCGCAGCGCGTACTCGAGCGCGAAGATGACGCTGCAGAGGGGCACCGCCCAGTGGTCACCGGCAGCGAAGTCACCGTGGACCTCCTTCATCGACAGACCGAAGGACATCACCGCCGAGATGAGGATGGCGGCGAACAGCACGCTGCGCAGGAGCAGACCTGCTCCGTGGGAGTGGTCGGTCAGCGCCAGCGCGATGCGGTAGCGCGGGCTGGCCGAGGCCAGCGGGTCAGACCGGCGTTCTCGAAGCGACGACGAAGAGTGCAATGCAGGCCCCCAGTCCGGCGATCCACACGACCGAGCGAAGCGTGGGCCGATCGCCAACGTAGCAGATGATATAGGCGATTCGCGCCGTCACGTAGAGTACCGCGAGCTGGTCGATCACCGGTTGTGGGCCTTGGGTGAAACTCGCCACCATGACGGCGCCGACGAACAGCGGCAGGCCCTCGTAGCTGTTCTGCTGGGCGGCATTGGCGCGCGCGCGACGGCCGGACTGGCCGGACAGCCACTCGCGCGGGCGGGCGTTGTCGTAGTCGGCGGCGCCAGCCTTGGCGAGGCCCGCTGCAACGATGGGCAGGAGTCCGGCAACGAGGATGCACCAGAGGGCGATGGTCATGGGGTCTCCGAGGGTGATGTTTCGGGGCTGGCAAAGGCGGGGATCATCTTGCCTGACGGGTATCGCACAGATTGCTGGCGCGCACTGTGAGCCAGTCGGACGGTCATACTGCGGTCGGAGCATAAACGAGACATGCATATGGAAGCCCTCTCTGCCCTCATCGCTCTGTTGGCTGGTCTGACGCTGGGCGTGTTCATCGGCCGGCGGCTCACCGGCGGATCCGCTGCCGGTGCCTTGGTTGCACTGCAGACACGCTTGGAGGCCCTGCAATCGCAGGCGGCGGCGGACAGCACACGTCTGCAGCGCGAACTCGACAACGCGCGCGATCACGCCGCGCGGGAGTTGCAGGCCGAGCGCGAGCGCGCCGCTGCGCAGCTTCTGGATGAGCGAGACCGCGCGGCTGCCCGCCTGGCCGAAGAACTCGCGCGCGCGGACCGCCAGCTCGGTGAAGCTCGCGTCCGTGCAGCGAGCGACCTCGCGGCGCAAGCCGAGGGGCATCGCGCTGCGCTGGCGCAACTCGAGCAGGTGCGGGCGGAACTCACCAACCGCTTCGAGGTTCTGGCGCAACAGGT
>DALYGT010000178.1:0-3712 GCA_031971375.1 Burkholderiales bacterium
CCGCCGGCGTCATGGAGCGGAAGTTCCAGAACAGCAGGGCAAAGATGGCGAGGAGGCTGATCGGAACGATGACCGAGAGACGCTTCATCGCGCGCTGCTGGTTCTCGAACTGGCCGCCCCAGGTCATGGTGTAACCGGGCGGCAACAGCACCTTCTCCGAGACCTCATGCATGGCCTCGGCGACGAAGCTGCCCTGGTCGCGGTCGATCAGGTTGGATTTGATCGAAGCGTTGCGTCCGCCCTGCTCGCGCAGGATCCGCGACGCGCCCTCGCGCACGGTGATTTCTGCGATCTCGGACAGCGGCACGGTGCCGGCCCCGTCACCGGGCAGGTCGATCTGCAGATTGCCGATGTCGCTGACGGAGGTGCGTGACTCAGGCGTCAGTCGCACCACGATGTCGTAGCGGCGGTCGCCCTCGTAGAAAGCCGTCGGCGAAAAGCCCCCGAGCGCGACTTGCACCGCCTGACTGACGTCGCTCGTCGAGATGCCCAGGCGCGCCAGCTTTCTGCGGTCAGGGACGATGGTCAGCTCGGCCTGGCCGCTGACCTTGATCGCCGCGACATCGGTCGCACCGCGCACGTTCTTGAGCACCGCCTCGACCTGCTCGGCCTTCTCCTCGAGGATGTCGAGATCGGGCCCGAAGATCTTCACCGCGATCTCGCCCTTGACCCCCGACAAAGACTCCTCGACGTTGTCCTGGATGACCTGCGAGAAGTTGGTCGGCAGGCCCGGGATCTCCTCCAGCTTGGCCGACATCACCTTCACCAGCTCGTCCTTGGTGCCGAATCGCCACTCACCGCGCGGCTTGAGGTCGATCAGCATCTCGAGGTTGTTCGGACCTTTCGGGTCGGTGCCGTCGTCGGGGCGGCCGATCTGCGTGATCACTTGCTTAACCTCGGGCATCGGCAACAGGCGCCCGCGGACCGCGCGCTCGATCTCCTTGGTCTGCTCCAGACTCGACGCCGGCGGCAGGCTGATGGTCAACCAGATGTTGCCCTCATCGAGTTTCGGCAGGAACTCGGTGCCGATGGCGGGGATGAGCGACAGCGCGAAGACCAGCGACGATGCTGCGCCGAGCATCACCGTCTTGTGATGGCTGGTCGCCCACTCGAGGGCCTCGCGGTAGCGGTCCTGCAGCCACTGCATCCAGCCCAGATGGGTCTCGACCAGCGGGCCGCGGTCGAGGCGCCAAGACAGCAGCGCCGGCACCAGTGTCAGCGTCAACAGGACCGCCCCGGCGAGCGCAAAAGCCAACGTGAACGCGACCGGCGAGAAGATCTTCCCCTCGACCCGCTGGAAGGTGAAGATCGGCAGGAAGGCGAGGATGATGATCGCCTTGGAGAACAGCACCGGCCGGCTCAGGCCGGCGACCGTCTGCCGCAGCGCGGTCAGGCGTGAGGCCACCTGCAGCCCGGGGTGCGCATCGATCGCCTGCAAGGACAGCCGCACCATCAGCGCCTCGACGATGACCACGGCACTGTCGATGAGGATGCCGAAGTCGACCGCACCCAGCGAGATGAGGTTGGCCGAGACCCCGCGCGCGTCGATCATGATGAACGCGAACAGCAGGGTGAGCGGGATCACGGCGGCGACGATAAGCGACGCGCTCCAGCTGCGCAGAAAGATGATGAGGACCGAGACAACGAGGGTCGCGCCGACCAGCAGGTTCTCGCCGACCGTCTCGACGGTGTGGTTGATGAGATCGGTACGTTGGTAGGTCGGGTGGATCTTCACCCCCGGTGGCAGGTGGTGTCCGTCGTTGAGCAGGTCGACCTGGGCGCGCACACCCGCCACCACACGCGCGGCGTTGCCGGCCTTGAGCATCTGCACCACGCCCTGAACGACGCTGTCCTGTTCGTTGTAGGCGACCATGCCAGACCGCGGCCGGTCCCCGACGTAGACACGGGCGACATCGGAGAGCAAGACTGCGCGACCGCCATCGGCCTTGAGCACGACGTTCCGCAGTTCGTCGATGCTGCGGTAGACACCGACGGCACGCAGCACCAGGCCTTCGCTCCCGCGCTTGAGGATGCCGCCGCCGCCATTGACGTTGTTGGCGACCACCGCATCGCTGATCTTGGCCAGGCTCAGGTCGTAGCGCTTGAGGGCGAGCGGATCGACCTCGATCTGATAGGTCTTGATGGTGCCGCCTATGCTGACCACATCGGCGACGCCCTCGGCCTGCCGCAGCGTCGGCCGGATCACCCAATCCTGGAGGGCGCGCACCTCGCGCTCCGGCATGTCCTTGGGCGCCTCGACGATGTAGCGGTAGACCTCACCGACAGCCGTGGTGAGCGGTGCCAGCGTCGCTTGCACACCTTGCGGCAAGGTCACGTTCTGCAGCTTCTCAAAGATCTGCGACCGCGCAAAACGGTCCTCCGTGCCATCGGAGAAGGTCGCCGTGACGATCGAGAGGCCGGTGATCGACACTGAGCGCAAGGCGGTCATGCGCGCCGTCCCCGAGAGCTCACGCTCGATCGGCAAGGTCACGACGCGCTCGACCTCTTCCGGCGATTGGCCCGGGTACTGCGTGACGACGACGACCTGCGTGTCCTGCACGTCGGGGAAGGCCTCGATCGGCAGGTTGAGGAAGGCGCGCACGCCAAAGATGGCCATCGCGGCCACCATGATGAGGATGAAGGCGCGCTGTCGGACAGCGAAGGCGACCAGCTTTTCGAACAGCATCAGGGCCCCGCAGACAGTTCGGCGTTGAGCAGCATCGCACCGCTGGTGACCACCGATTCACCGGGCTGGATGCCTCCACTAGCCGCCGGGATGTAGACGAACTGGTCGTCTTGGTAGACCGGCTCGAGCTGACGACGAATGAATTCGCCTGGGCCACGCTTGACGAAGGCGTACAGATGGATGCCTTCGGTGACCACAGCTGCCGCCGGCACGCGCACGCCCTGCCGGCCCTCCGGGTCCTCGAGCGCCACGCGCGCGAACATCTCCGGGCGCAAACGACCGTCGGCATTGTCGATGATGGCTCGCACGCTGACCCGACGCAGCATCGGGTCCACCGACGGCGCGATACGGTCGACGCGGGCCTTGAGCGTCTCGTCCCCGAGTGCCTCGATGCGCACCAGCAGGTTGCTGCCTGGCTTGACGCGGGTCGAGAGCGCCACCGGGATGTCGGCCAGCAGCCAGAGCCGGCGCAGGTCCGACACCACGAACAAGGGCTGGTCGAGGTCGGGCCGCACCTCCTGGCCGGGTGTGACATTGCGCCCCACCACCACGCCGCCGGTCTGCGCGCGCAGCGACAGGTCCTCATGATCCCCTGCAGCCCCGTGCGGAGCGAGGTTGCGCAAGCGCAGACGGGCGCGCTCGGCCTCGGCCTCGGCGATTTCCCAGTCGGTACGTGCAGCCTCGAGGTCGCGCCGGGCAACGGCCTCCCCCTCGTAGAGCCGCTGCGCGCGCTCAAGCGCGATGCGCTTGTTGTTGGCATCCGCACGCGCCTTGCGCAGATCCGACTGGGCCGCGCCGAAGTCCGGCGAGTCGTAGGTCAGCAGGACATCCCCTGGCTTGACCGGCTCACCGATCTCACGGGCGATGCGCAGCACCCGGCCGGAGACCGGCACGCTGACCCGGGTGGTCAGCGTCTCGTCCAGCGCCAGTCGCGCATTCAAAGGCTCGCTCGAAGGCAGCGGCGCGTCGCTGACGTTCTCGCTCTTGATGAAGGCAAGTTGCGGCGAATCGGCCGGGAAGCGCAAC
>DALYGT010000179.1:0-3702 GCA_031971375.1 Burkholderiales bacterium
GGCCATCAACCAGGTGCTGCGCCGCGAACAGATGGCGGAGTCGCTCGGGCTGAGCGCCTCGGTGCGTTTCGAGGCGGCCGGTCATCTGTTGCGTGTGTCGCTGCGGCAGGCTTCGGCCGATACCGGGCCGGACCAAGGCGGCACCGCCGCCAGGACGACCTCGCCAGACAGCCTCGAGGTGCTGTTCTCGCACCCCACGCGTGCCGGCGAGGACCGGACCGTGCGCCTGCAACGCGATCAGGGCGGCGATTACGTCGGCGTCTCCACCCCCCCGGGGGAGGGCCGCTGGCACGTCACCGTGCAGGATGTCGCCGGCGCCTGGCGTCTGACCGGTCGCTGGGCGGCGCAGCCCGACAGCCCGCCGCTGCAACTGGTGGCTGGCGCGGCCGGACCAGCGCGCGTACCCATCGGCCTGCCGCCCGGCGTACCTCCGCCTACTCGATAAAGAGCAGTGCCACCACCGCGCGGTCTTCGCCGGCGAGGATGTTGTAGGTGCGGCAGGCGGCATCGGTGGTCATGCAATCGACACCGATCTGCGCTGCGCTGAGCGCCGAGTAGAGCCGCGGGTGGGCGAAGCGCTGACGCGTCCCTGTTCCGACCAGCACCACATCGGGTTGCAGCGCCAGCAGCGCAGCAAAGTCCCTCTCCGCGAGGTCCTCGAAGGCGGACGCACTGGCTGCCACCGGTTCTGCCTGCGCCTGCAGCACCACGGCACCGCTCCAACGCTGGCCGCGCACCACGACGGCAGCCGGTCGCCCGTCCACCGCCGGTTCGATGGCACCGACGAGGTAGAGCGTGTGGTCTTTCTGCAGGTGGAGTTTCATGGGCTGACCGTCCGTTGGCGTCAGGCTATCATGGCGGGCTCGATACAAAATGCCCGCGTCGCCGCGTCAGCCCATCATGAACGCACCCATCAACCGAGAGATCCCCGTCACCGGCAACAACGGCCTGGTCATGAAATCGGCCAAGCTGGCCAACGTCTGCTACGACATCCGCGGCCCGGTCCTCGCGCGTGCACGCGAGATGGAAGAAGAGGGCCACCGCGTCATCAAGCTCAACATCGGCAACTTGGCGCCGTTCGGCTTCGACGCACCGGAGGAGATCGTCCAGGACGTCATCCACAACCTGCCCGAGGCGGCCGGTTATTCCGACAGCAAGGGCTTGTTCTCGGCGCGCAAGGCGATCCAGCAGTACGCGCAGGAAAAGGGCATCCAGGGCGTGACGATCGACGAGATCTTCGTCGGCAATGGCGCCTCCGAGCTCATCGTCATGGCCATGCAGGGCCTGCTCAACACTGGCGACGAGGTGCTGGTCCCCGCGCCCGACTACCCGCTGTGGACGGCAGCCGTGACCCTCGGCGGCGGCAAGGCGCGCCACTACGTGTGCGACGAGGGCGCGGGCTGGATGCCCGATGTCGCCGACATCCGCAGCAAGATCACCGCCAACACGCGTGCGCTGGTGCTGATCAACCCGAACAACCCGACCGGCGCCGTCTACCCCGAGCCGGTGCTGCGCGAACTGGTCGAGATCGCGCGGCAGCACAAGCTGGTGGTCTTTGCCGACGAGATCTACGACAAGACGCTCTACGACGGCGCGCAGCACACCAGCATCGCTTCGCTCGCCGACGACATCGTCTTCGTCACGCTCAACGGCCTGTCCAAGAACTACCGTGCGTGCGGCTACCGCGCCGGCTGGATGATCGTCTCGGGTGCCAAGCGCGCCGCACGCGACTACATCGACGGGCTCGGGATACTGGCCAGCATGCGCCTCTGCTCCAATGTGCCGGCGCAGTTCGCCATCCAGACCGCGCTGGGTGGCTACCAGACCATCCGCGAGCTGGTCGCGCCCGGTGGTCGCCTGTGCCGCCAGCGGGACCTTGCGCATGAGCTCATCACCAGCATCCCGGGTGTCAGCTGCGTCAAGCCGCAGGGGGCGATGTACCTGTTCCCGCGCCTTGACCCCAAGGTCTACCCGATCGCCGATGACCAGCGTTTCATCCTCGACCTGCTCGAGGCCGAACGCGTCCTGCTGGTGCAGGGGACGGGCTTCAATTGGCCGACGCCGGACCACTTCCGCATCGTCTTCCTTCCGCACGAGGACGACCTGCGCGAAGCGCTGACCCGCATCGACCGGCACTTCGCGCGCTACCGCAAACAACACGGCACGGCATAACACAATGAAACCCATCCACGTCGGACTCCTCGGCATCGGCACCGTCGGCGGCGGCACCTTTGCAGTACTCGCCCGCAACGCCCGGGAGATCGCGCGCCGCGCCGGGCGGCCCATCGTCATCACCGCAGTCGCCGACAAGAACCTCGAGCGTGCGCGTGGGGTGGTGGGCAGCACGCCGGGGGTGCGCATCACCGACGATGCCATGAGCATCGTCGACGACCCGAGTATCGACATCGTGGTCGAGCTGATCGGCGGCTACGGCTTTGCCAAGGATGCGGTGCTGCGCGCCATCGCCAATGGCAAGCACGTGGTCACCGCCAACAAGGCGCTGCTCGCCGTGCACGGCACCGAGATCTTTGCCGCGGCCCAGCAGAAGGGCGTCACCGTGGCCTTCGAGGCGGCAGTGGCCGGCGGCATCCCGATCATCAAGGCGGTGCGCGAGGGCCTCACCGCCAACCGCATCGAATGGATCGCCGGGATCATCAACGGCACCACCAACTACATCCTCTCGACCATGCGCGAGACCGGTCGCGCCTTTGCCGACGTGCTGGCGGACGCGCAGGCCCTGGGTTATGCCGAGGCCGACCCGACCTGGGACATCGAGGGCGTGGACGCCGCACACAAGATCACCTTGTTGTCTGCGATCGCCTTTGGCACGCCGGTGCAGTTCGAGCAGGCGCACATCGAAGGCATCAGCCACCTCGCTGCCGAGGACATCCGCTACGCCGAGGAGCTCGGCTACCGCATCAAGCTGCTCGGCATCACCAAGCGCGTGGCGGGCGGCATCGAGCTGCGCGTGCACCCGGCGTTGGTGCCGGCCAAGCGACTCATTGCGAATGTGGAAGGTGTGATGAACGCCGTACTGGTCAAGGGCGACGCGGTGGGTGCGACGCTCTACTACGGCCGCGGCGCCGGCGCCGAGCCGACCGGCAGCGCCGTGATCGCCGACCTGGTCGACGTGACGCGCCTGCACACCGCCGACCCCGAGCACCGCGTGCCACATCTGGCGGTGCAGGCCGACCGCCTCGAGAACACGCCGATCGTCCCCATGAGCGAGGTCGAGACCGCCTGCTACCTGCGCCTGCGCGTGCAGGACAAGCCGGGCGTGCTCGCCGACGTGGCGCGCATCCTCGCCGACAACGGCATCTCGATCGAGGCGATGATCCAGAAGGAACCGGGCGAAGGCGAGGGCGAAGCCGACATCATCCTGCTCACCCACATCACCCGCGAGAAGCACGTCGACGCCGCCATCGCCCGCATCGAGGCGCTGGCGACCACGGTAGGCAAGGTGACGCGGCTGCGGCTGGAGAGTCTGGCCAGTTGATCGGTCTGGCTCGATAGCAGTAGCCGGTCCCGTGGTATGTCCTGCCGGTGCTGCGCCGACGATCTCCAAGCGGCCCAGGTTCCGGTATCTTTGGCCGGTACTATGCGTCTCTGGAGCTTGCCGATGCGACCGCCACCCCTGACCCGCCTGTGCCTCGCTGCGACGGTGATCTCTGGCGCCATGCTCGTCGCAGTGGCACCTGCGTC
>DALYGT010000180.1:0-3682 GCA_031971375.1 Burkholderiales bacterium
GCGCTCGGGCAGGCGCCGGGTCTGCAGGAGTACCCGTTCGGCATCAGCCTCAAGTTCATCTCCACCGTGCTCGACAACGGCCGCATCAGCCTGCGCGTGGCGCCCGAGGTGTCGGAGGTGTCGACCGAGGGCGTGACCTACACCGTCGGCAACACGCAGCTGATCCTGCCGCGCGTCAACAAACGCAACGTGTCGACCACTGTGCAGCTGCGCGATGGCCAGAGCCTCGTCATCGGCGGCCTGCTGCGCAACGACATCACGCAGTCGATCAAGCGCTTCCCGGTCCTCGGCGACGTGCCGGTGCTCGGCGCGCTGTTCCGCAGCAGCCAGTTCATCGCCGAGAAGAGCGAGCTGGTGGTGATCGTCAGCCCCAGCCTGGTCAAGGCCACCGACGCGCCGCCACCCGTCCCCACCGACAACTACGCGCCGCCCACGCCGAAGGAGTTCTTCCTCGACGGCAAGCTGGAAGGCCAGAAGGGAGAAGCGCCATGAGCCTGCGGATCGATGCATACCGTACCGAAGTGCTGCAGCCGAGCGCTTGCGAAGATACGGTGTCCAGAGCCGGAGTGACCCGGACCCTGGTTGCCCGAATGCTGCATGGGTGCGTGCTGCTCGCAGCCTCCGCCGCCTTGGTCGGCTGCGCCACGCAGATGGATACGCCCTCGCCGACCTTCGGGCAGGCGCTCAACGCCGCCAAGGACGCGCAGCGCATCACCCCGGTCAACCGCGACGACGGCCTGCGGCCGCTGGCCAGCGAGTTGCCGGCGGGGGTCATGCCACCGGCCGGTCCGGGTGGCGCCGGGGCAGGGCAGACGTCGAGCTGGGGCGCGACGGGCGGCGCGGGTGCCGGTGGCAGCAGCACCGGTGCCGGTTCGTCGGGGCTGATGATCCTGCCGGCGGGGCGCTGATGCCACGAGTGCCTGCAGCCGGCTTGCGCTCGCAGACGCGCCAGGGCCGCGCCCTCGGCCGCCAGGGTGGCGGCGCGATGATGGAGTTCGCGCTGGTCTTGCCCGTCCTGCTGCTGGTCGTGTTCGGCGTGGTGGGCTTTGGCATCGCCATCTTGAACAAGGTGGTCATCACCAACGCCAGCCGCGAGGCGGCGCGGCAGGGGACGGTCTATCGCGCTGTCAATCTGCGGCCGACCAGCGCGCAGGTGCAGACAGCGGCGACGTCCTACTGCACGCAGAACCTGGTCGCCTTTGACAACAACAAGACCTGCACGGTGACGCTCAGCGCAGACCCATCGACGCTGGTGACGGGCGGCAGCCTGACCGTCACCGTGACCTATCCGTACGTTTTCATTGCGCTGGGAAGCTCGATCAACCCCTTTGGCGCGGGTGGCGGCTTGACGCTGCGCGCGTCGACCACCATGCGCGCGGAGTGACCATGGACCGCGATCCGCTCGCCCGCCGTCGCCCACCACGTGTCCTTGGTCGAGCCCCTCGTCGCACGGGTGACAGCCGCCTGCGCTGGTGGCGCAAGCAGCAGTCGCCGCGCCGCGACGGCGGCACGCCGCAGCGCGGCAGCACGCTGGTGCTCGCCGGTCTGGTGCTGCCTGTACTCATGGCGCTGATGGCGCTGGCGGTAGACGTGGCGCGCATCATGCTGGTCAAGGACGAGTTGCGCCGCGCCGCCGAGGCCGGTGCGCTGGCTGGTGCCAAGGGCTTGCTCAGCACTGGCGCCATCGACTGGTCGGGCGCGGCGCAGCGTGCCCGCGACGCCGTGACGCGCAACACGGCCGACGGCACCGCTCTCAAGGACGCGGCCATCGAATACGGCTACTGGAACCTTGGGACGCAGGCTTGGGGCAGCTCCGGCAGCTTTGCTGTGGGCACCTCGCAACCGGTCGGCGGCAGCTGGGCGCCAGGGCTGCGCGTCACCGTGGCGCGCGACACCACTGCGAACGGCCAGACCAATGGCGGGCCGGTGAATCTTTTCTTTGGCCCGTTTGTCGGCAAGGCGCTGCAGAACGTCACCGCCACTGCCGTGGCGATGCAGTCGGCGCCAGGCAGTGTCACCGCCAATTCGCTGCTGCCGATGGCGATCAACCGCTGCATGTTCGACCAGTTCTGGAACAGCAGCACCGGCACACCGATCGCAGTGCCGACCACATCACCCTATTACAACGCGGCCGACCCCTATGAGGTACGCATCGGTTCGCAGTACCAGTACGGCACCTGCCAGTCGGGGCAGTGGAACCTGTTCACCACCACCGACAACTCGACCGGGGCGGTGCAGAACCTGCTCGCCAACGGCAACCCGGTCGGGATGTCGGTGGGCGACCTCACTTACATCAACTCGGGCGTCAAGAACACCCTGTACGACTCGGTGGTGGTCAACAAGACCTATCTGGTCGCGGTGGTCACCGACCTGTCATCGGGCTATCACCCGATCGTCGCCTTCGCGCCCTTCCAGGTCACCAAGTCGGTAGGCGGCAACACCAAGGCCATCTATGGCCGCTTTGTGTCGCTGAGCCAGTTCCCCGGCTCGCTGCAGCCCGGCGGGTCCGTTTACTACGGCACGCCGGCGCCACCGGCGCTGGTGCGCTGAGGCGGTTGCCGGCCATGTTCATGACGACCCGCGCCCCCGACCTGCACATCACCACTTCTGCACCACGACATCCGGATGACCCTATGCGAATCACCATCGTCTCCAATCAGCCCCTGAGCGCGCCGCCGGCGCTCGGGCAGTCTCCCGAAGACAGCTTGCAACTGCGCGTGCTGCCGGACTTGATCGGCTTCCCGCCGGACATCGCGCGCAGCGCTGACCTGCTGCTGCTCAGCGGCTACGCCATCGATGGCCGCTTGCTCGGCGCGCTCGAGTCGTGCAACGCCGCTGCGCCGGATTGCGCGGTGGTGCCGGTGCTCACCGAGCCGCCGGCCGGGCAGGTGGTGCAGGTGATGCAGGCCGGCGCTGCAGACATCGTCGGTTCGCTCGCCGCGGTCGACCTCGCGGCGCTGCTGGGGCGCCTGCGGCAACGCCCGTTGCACGGCGCACGGCGACCGGCCCATGCGATCCGCACGCTCGGCTTCGTCTCGGCCAAAGGCGGTGACGGTGCGACCTGCGTCGCGGCGAATCTCGCTGCGGCACTGGCGCGTTGCGCCGGAATCAAGGTGCTCGCGCTCGACCTGGCGCTGCCTTTCGGCGACCTCGAGATCTTCCTCACGCCGGAGCAGCCGCAGCACGACCTGGCCGACGTGCTGGCGCAGATCGAGCGGCTCGACGCCACCTTGCTCGACACGCTTGCCCATCCGCTTGGCGATGGGTTGCGTGTGCTGCCGTCGCCGGCGAGCTTCGAGCGCTTTGTTGGCGTCAAGCCGGCCTTGGTTGCGCGCTTGCTGACGCTGGCGACCGATTCCTACGACTTCGTCGTGGCCGATCTCGGTAGCGGCACCGACCCGGTGAGTCTGAGCCTGCTCGGCCAGTTCGACCAGCTCCTGCTGGTGGCGACACCCGACATCGCCTCGCTGCGGCGTGCTGCCCGCGTGCTGCGGACCTGGCAGGGCATGGACATCGATGCCGCGCGCGTCGGGTTGGTGGCGAACCGCGTGACCGCCCACCCCGAGGTGCCGGTGGCGCGCTTTGCGGCGACGCTCGAGCTGCCGGTGCTGCGCGAGATCGCCGATGAGCACAGCGGTGTCAGCCAGTCCCTGCTCGAGGGCGCGCCGGTGCTGGCGACGGC
>DALYGT010000181.1:0-1558 GCA_031971375.1 Burkholderiales bacterium
GTCTGTTGGTCTGTTGGTCTGTTGGTCTGTTGGTCTGTTGGTCTGTTGGTCTGGAGCCTGACACCGTCGAGGCTCCGAACACACCTCAGTCCGACGCTTCTCTGACATCCGTCGCGCCGGCTTTGGTCTCGCCGGTCCCGATTGCATCGGCCCTGATCTCGCCAAATCGCAGCGGGTCGAGCCGGCGCAGCAGCTCGCGTGGCAGCGGCAGCGGCTCGCCGCACACCATGCTCGCCAGCAGTTCGCCGCACAGTGGCGCGCAGGTCAACCCGCGGCTGCCGTGGCCGAGGCTCGCATAGAGCCCGGGCGCGAGTCGGCCGACCAGCGGCAGGCGGTCGGGCGTGGCGGCGCGCACCGAGACCCGGGCGGCGTGGAGTTGCCGCGCCTCCCAACCGGGGAGCAGACGTGCGCGGCGCCAGCGGTTGGTCTCGTCGTCCTCGTCGCGGGGGGCGAGGTCGGCATCGTCGCGCTGAAAGGTCGCGCCGACGATGTGGCGGCCTTGTATCGCCGGCGTGACATAGCCCTCGCGACAGACGATGGCGCCCAGCGCTTGGCCCGGTTCGGCGTCGGCCCATGACAGCTGCCCCCTGACTTGCCTGCACGGGAGTTGCAAGTGACCACTCACTCCAAATGCGTTGGCGACGATCACCGTGGGCCAGTCGGCACTGGTGCCATCGTCCAGCGTGACCCGCCATCTCGGCCGCATCGGGGCATCCATTTCCGCTGTGTCCGAGTTCGACTCAACCCAGCCCTCCGCGGGATTCGACACCTCGGGGGCGATCGCCTTCACTGCAAGGACACTACGGCGCACCACGCTGATCCCTGGTGTTGCGAGCAGCGCCGCAACCAGATCAGGCGGCACCACATTCCAGGCCTCGGCGATCCAGACGCCGTCACCGGCCACGTTCTGACCGGTGACCGCGGCGGCCTCGTCGGCAGTCATCCAGCGCATCCAGTCCGGCGGCGAGGCCTCGGCGTGCTCGCGCAGGCGACGTGCGTGCTTGTCGTCGCGCGGCAGGCGCAGCGCACCGCAGCGGTCGGCCCGAACATGCGGAGCGGCATCGCCCCGCGCTTGCAGCCAGCGCTTCAACCACAGCGTGCCGAGCGCGGTCAGGCGAGAGATGGGGTGGTCGAGCCCCGATGGCTCGGGCCGCACCACGCCCGCTGGATTGCCAGACGCTCCGGCGGCTGGACCTGCTGCGTCCATCACCGTGACGGCGATGCCGCGCGCAGCCAGTGCAGCGGCCGCGCTCGCCCCGGCGATCCCGGCACCGATGACCAGCGCGCGGTCGGGGATGGCTTGCTGACTTGCGTCAGTGCTTGGCGGCCATTGCTGACCTTCGAGGACTACCGCCTCCAGCCGCTCCCGCTTGCCGGCAAAACCGGGCTTCCGCTCCACCAGACAACCGGTCGCCTCAAGCGCCCGCCTCACCTCGCCAGCCACGCACCAACTCGCCAAGCGTGCCCCTGCGCGACAGTGAGCGACCACTTCGGCAAGCAATTCCGGCGACCACATCGCCGGGTTGCGGTCGGGCGCGAAGCCGTCGAGGAAGACGCT
>DALYGT010000181.1:1658-3679 GCA_031971375.1 Burkholderiales bacterium
GTCCCAAAGCCGGTCTCGAGGACGGTATGGGTACGACCGGTCAGCCGGTCGGGCAGGTCACACCCAGCCAAAAACACCGCACGCGACTGCGCCAGCGCCCCCGCCCGACTGGCGTAGGTGTCGCCAAAATCCGGCGCCAGCAGCGAGCCGTCGTCCTGCTGGACGATGCGGCCGGGCTGCAGCCGCCGCACGGCTAGCCCTCGCGCTTGAGCGCGGGGAAGAGGATCACGTCGCGGATCGCCGGGCTGTCGGTCAGCAGCATGGCGAGGCGGTCGATGCCGATGCCGCAGCCGCCGGTCGGCGGCAGGCCGTACTCGAGCGCGCGGATGTAGTCGGCGTCGAAGTGCATCGCCTCGTGGTCGCCGGCGTCCTTGGCCGCGACCTGCGCCTGGAAGCGTGCCGCCTGGTCCTCCGGGTCGTTGAGCTCGCTGAAGCCGTTGGCGATCTCGCGGCCGACGATGAACAGCTCGAAGCGCTCGGTGATGCCCGGCCGCGTGTCCGACTCGCGGGCCAGCGGGCTGACCTCGATCGGGTAGTCGATGATGAAGGTGGGCGCCCACAGCTGCGACTCGGCGGTCTCCTCGAACAGCGCGAGCTGTAGCGCGCCGAGGCCGGCGTTCTTGAGCTGCGGCCCGCTCACGTCGGCGCCGAGCCGCTTGAGCTCGCCGCGCAGGTAGTCGGTGTCGCGCAACTGCGCGTCGCTGTAGTGCGGCGCGTGCGCCTGGATCGCCTGGACGATGGTCAGCCGCGCGAACGGCTGCGACAGGTCCAACTCGCGGCCCTGGTACTGCAGCACCGCGCTGCCGGTCGCCTCCACAGCCGCGCGGCGGATCAGCGCCTCGGTGAAGTCCATCAGCCACATGTAGTCGGTGTAGGCCGCGTAGAACTCCATCATGGTGAATTCAGGGTTGTGCCGCGGGCTCAGGCCCTCGTTGCGGAAGTTGCGATTGACCTCGAACACGCGCTCGAAGCCGCCCACCACCAGCCGCTTGAGATAGAGCTCCGGCGCGATGCGCAGGAACATCTCCTGATCGAGCGCGTTGTGGTGCGTCACGAAAGGCTTGGCCGCGGCGCCACCGGGGATCGGGTGCAGCATCGGCGTCTCGACCTCGAGGAAGCCGGCCTCGACCATCTGGTTGCGGATCGCCGACATCATCTTGCTGCGCGCGAGGAAGGTGCGCCGCGTGTCCTCGGAGACGATGAGGTCGACGTAGCGCTGCCGGTACTTCACCTCCTGGTCGGCGAGGCCGTGGAACTTGTCCGGCAGGGGTCGCAGGCTCTTGGTGAGGAGGCGGATGCTGGCGGCCTTGACAGTGAGCTCCCCGGTGCGGGTCTTCATCAGCGTGCCTTCGACGCCGAGGATGTCACCGAGGTCCCAGTGCTTGAAGGCCTCCAGCGCGTCGGCACCGACGGCGTCCAGCTGCACGTAGATCTGCATGCGCCCGCTGCCGTCTTGCAGCGCGCCGAAGGCGGCCTTGCCCATCACGCGCTTGAGCATCATGCGGCCAGCGATGCAGGCCGGCACCGGCTTGGCCTCGAGGTCCTCGGCACTGGTGTGCCCGTGTGCAGCGTGCAGCGCGGCGGCCTGGTGCTGCGGCCGGAAGTCGTTGGGGAAGGCCGGGCCGGCCTCGCGCAGGCGGGCGAGCTTGGCGCGCCGCTCGGCAACGATGTGGGATTCGTCGACCGGGGCTTCGCCGGCCTCGTGTCCGGCAGCGGACGGTGTGGTGTCTGTCATGGCAAGCCGTCGCTCAGAGGACGGGCAGTTCGCGGAAAGGCGCGATTGTAAGGCGGTCCCGCCTGCGGATGACTTTTACCGGGCGCGCGACTACGCATTTTCATGAGGTCACTTCACGCAGCCTGCGCAAGCACCCGGGAAGGGTTGCGCTGATACTTCACTCACAGCAACGCACCGCGCTGCCCAGTCAACCAACAAGGAGCATCACCATGTGGACCAAGCCCGCTGCCTCTGACCTGCGTTTCGGTTTCGAAGTCACCATGTACATCGCCGCCCGCTAAGCGAG
>DALYGT010000182.1:0-3677 GCA_031971375.1 Burkholderiales bacterium
TCCGGCGCAGTGTCGAGTCGCGGGTTGATGGTCATGGTCCAGTTGAGGCGGCGCCCCGGCTTGCGGAGTTGCAGCATGAGCAGATACTTGAGCGCGCGGTCGAAGACGCCGATCTCATGCGCCCGCGGGACCGGCCCGTGCCATTCCTTGAAGCTCATGCCGACGTCGAAGGTCAGCGACCAGTCGGCCTGCTGCGTGATCATCCCCGAGTCCGCCCACAGGTCACCGTCGCGCTGGTCGAGGATGACGAAATCGCCCTGGGTCTGGCGTGTGACGTACTCGAACGGGCCGCACGGGAGGGTCGATGCGTCGCCGAAGACAAAGGACTGCTCGATGCCGAGCGGCCGATTGGTCCAGAACCAGTGCTTGCCGTCCTGGCGCAGCTGGAAGTGCTCCGGGTAGTCGCGCGCGAGCGAGGTCATGATGAGTTCGAGCACATCCCATTCCGCGTCAATCATGTGCGGAAGGGACTCGCAGCGACCGGGGTCGCGCTCGAGCGTGATGGCGCGGTCGCGACACTCGGCGATGTAGTGTTCGTCGATATCAAAGGCGTGTTCGTAGACCGACCCCGACTTTCCGCCCGAGTGTGGCTCGATGTTGACCGAGTACATGTACTCGTCCTGACCGAACGGGAACGGGAAGCGCCGGATGCCTTCGTCGGAGTTGTAGTACGTGTAGGTGTCGCGGAAGGTCTCTTCGTGGAAGGCGATGCCCATCGTATGCCTCGCTGGTCGGTGTTACAGGTTGATGGTGATGCAGCCGCCGGCGAGGCGCGACACGCAGGGCATGATCTTGCGGCCCGAATCGCGCTCGGCTTGGCTGAGGAAGAGGTCGTTGTGCTGGATGTCCGAGTCGCAGGCGACCACCGAGGTCTCGCATTGGCCACAGGCGCCGCCACGGCACAGGAACGGTGGCTCGGCGCCGGCCGCCTCGAGCGCCTCGAGCATGCTTTGCCCTGCGCCGACGGCCACCTCGCGGCCGCTGCGCGCGAGCCTGACAGTGAACGGGTCACCAGGCGGTGGTGCGAGAAACCGCTCGCTGTGCACATGCGTGTCTGGCCAACCCATGGCGCGCGCGGTCTGGTGGAAATCCTCGACCATGCCCTGCGGCCCGCACAGGTAGGCGTGGGTGCCGAGTGGCCGGCCACCGAGCAACTGACGGAAGTCGATGGTCTCACCGCGCGAGGTGACGTAGCAGCGGACGCGGTCGCCGGCCAGTTGCCGCAGTTCGTACAGCAGCACGCCGAACTCTGGCGCGCGGTGCGCGTAATGCACCTCGAAGCTCGCGCCGAGGCGGGCCAGTTCGCGGGCATGGGAGACGATCGGCGTGACGCCGATGCCACCTGCCACGAGGATGTGGTGACGGGCCAACCGCGCCATCGGGAACAGGTTGACCGGCGTCGATATCTTGATCGCCTGGCCCTCGCGCGCGCCCTCGTGCAACCACGCCGAGCCGCCGCGCGACTGCTCCTGCCGGCGTACCGCGATTCGCCACTTGCGACGATCGTTGGGGTCTCCCACCAGCGAGTAGGGGGTGCGGCGGACGCCGCCGGGCAGCGGCAACGACAGCACGATGTGGCTACCGCCGGAATAGGCTGGCAATTCGCCGCCATCGTCGCGCGTGAGCCAGAACTCGCGGATACCGGGCGCAAGTTCGATGATCCGGCTGAACACCACGCCGATCTCTGCACTCATGGGTAGACAACCTCCACGGGGGGTTTGACGCCGGGCTCTTCGGCGTCGACCTGGAAGCCCATGTAGGCACCCAGACGTCGCGAGAAATGGTCACGCACGAAGAGCGTCCTGCCGCATCCGCTGCAGTCAGCAAGATTGGTCCGCACGCCCCGCGTCATGCCCCGGCAATGCACACAGAACACCGGCCGCGCCCTGGTGCCGGTCTGGAACAGGCGCATCTCGGCAGACGACATGCCATGGCCAGCACCGATGACGGCCGCCTGCCAGATCGCGTCCTCGCCGCCGACCAAATACAAGCGCAGCCCCATGTGGGAGCCCTGCAGCAGGCCATCGAGTGCCGCCAAAGCGCCGGACAGATCGGCATGGGGCAACACCTCGGCCGGGGTAGCCGCCAGCAGCGGCTGTTGCGCCAGTGCTGCATCGGCCAGTAACACGGTCAGCGCGCCCTGTGGCGGCGTGCCTAGCAGGCGGTCGAGCAGCGGCCGGTCGTCAGCCGCAACGAACAACAGGTGGCTGGTGCCCGTCGCATCCCACTCGAGTGGGTGATAGACCGGCTGGCTCTTGATCGAGGGTGCTGCAGCGCTCATGGTCTCTTGTAGCCGTGGTTCAGTCGTGACGCAGGCTCAGCCGTGCGTGCGTCGGCGCAGCGGGTCGTAGAACGGCGTCGGCACCACCAGGGCGGAGAACTCGCCGTCCTTGCTGCGGATGGTGTAGGTCCGTCCGACCACGGCCTGGGGTTTGTTGAGGTGCACCATCGCCAGCGATTGCATCAGCAGTCGGCTGTAGGACGCGGTGGTGACCACACCGACCTGGTCCTTGCCGTCGAAGATCGGCGCGCCGGCCTCGACCGCAGCGTGATGGCGGACCAGCATGCCGGCCTGCTTGACGCGCTCCTTGCCCTTGGACGCCGCCACAGCGGCCTTGCCGATGTAGTCGCCCTTCTTGTCGAGGTCGACCGCCCAGTCCATGTTGACTTCCCATGGGGTGGTGTCGCCCTCGGGCATCTCGAACGGGAAGAACAGCAGCCCGGCCTCGACGCGGGTCAGGTCGAGCGCATTCCATGAACACGGGATCACGCCGTGCGCCTTGCCGGCCTCGAGGATGGCGTCCCACAGGAACACCGCGTCGGCGGCCTTGCACCAGACCTCGTAGCCGAGTTCGCCGGAGTAACCGCCGCGGCCGATGACCACGGTCTTGCCGAACAAGGTCGAGTCGGCGTGATGGAAATACTTGATGGCGTCGAGCTTGGCCGAGGCGTGCGGCTGCAACACCGCGGTCGAGAGCGGGCCCTGCAGTGAGAGGATGTGGATGTCCTGGTCGGGCTCGACCTTGACATTGCGGCCAGCGGCGAGCTTGGCCAGCGTGACCGGCGTCGCACCGCTGCCGTGCGACAGGCGGAAGCGGTCCGCAGCGTCGCGGATGACCATGATGTCGTCGACCAGCGCGCCAGCCTCGTTGACCTCGGCTGCCAAGCGGGCGCTGCCCGGCTTGAGACGGGTGACGTCGATCGACACCAGTTGGTCGATCACGGCCTCGGCATCCGGCCCGCTGACGTTGACGATGTTGAGCGCAGTGACGTCGTACAGGCCGGCGCGGGTGCGGGTCGCAACCACTTCCTCGTGCGGATCCGAATGGTAGCTCCACGGGATCGGCATGTTGTTCCAAGTGTCGCCGTCGAGCTTGGAGCCTAGTTGGCGGTGGCGTTCGTTGAGGATCGAGTTGCGTTGCATGGACTGCCTCCTGTGGTTGTCAGACGCTCGCGACGTAAAGGCGACACACCGATTCTGAAAATTCGGCTGGCGCAGCACAATCGCCCGCTGGGGTTACCCCTTTCGGATAAGGTCGCCGTCAGGCGCGGACGCGGGTTTTCTCGGGGTCGTAGTGCGGAAAGCGCACGACCGCGGCGCCGATGCGCTTCTGCAGCCCGTCGAGCTTGCCGATTTCGAGCCGGGTGCCGAGCGCGCTGGCACTGATGTCGAGGCG
>DALYGT010000183.1:0-3646 GCA_031971375.1 Burkholderiales bacterium
TATCGATCAAGGATGTACCCGATGCGCTTGCCCAAGCGCTGCGCGAACGCGCGGCACGCCATCACCGTTCGCTGCAGGGCGAACTGATGGCCATCGTCGAGGCGGCAGCACGTGGCTCGGTCGCGCCAGTGACCGCCTCGGAGCCCAGCGCGATTTATGTTGCATCGCCACGGCCAGCGGCTGCGATGCTGGGGGCGCCGGATCCGACGGGTGGGGATCTCCTTGCCGCCCTCGACGCCATTGTGGCCGGTAGCCATTGGGGCACGGCACCCCTGCTGACGCGTGAGCAACTGCATGATCGGGCACGGGCACGCGAGGCCGACTTGCAGACACGCGAAGCGGAAGTGGCCAAGGCGCGCTCACGCGGTCCGTCGCAATCCTCACTTCGACGTGATGCATGACGGCGACCTACTTCCTGGACACGAATATCCTCGTCTACGCGACCTCCCTGGCGGCAGATCACGCCTCCAGGCGTGACGCAGCGAGGACCTGGGTGGCGCGCAATGACTGGGGCATCTCCACCCAAGTTTTGATGGAATTGTTCGCCCAAGCCCGACAATCGCGCCATGGCCTTCCGCCGGGCTCGGCCCATGCGCTGGTGGAAAAACTCGCCACCCATCGCCCGGTTGTTGCCATGGATGCCGAACTGGTGATGCAGTCGCTCTCGTTGGCGCAGCAATACCTGCTGTCGCACTGGGATGCTGCCATCCTCTGCGCGGCCCGGAAGATCGGTGCTCATACCGTAATCAGCGAGGACCTCGCAGCAGGCCAGGACTATGGCGGTGTGACCGTACTCAACCCGTTCGTGGGACTGGCGTGAAATCCTTCCACCCCCGCAAAGGCCGGCCACCCAACCCGGGCTACAAGGCGCACGTCAGCCAGCCGTCGGTCGACCACGATCTGCGCGTCGATACGGTACTTGTCGCGCACGGCCTGGCCGAGTCGCGCAGCGCCGCGCAGCGCCTGATCGACGCCGGACGGGTGCTGCTGGCGGGGGTGCCGGTCAAGCGCGCCTCGACGCTGGCACCGGACCCAGGCGAACTCACCGTCGTTCCAGACCCAGCCGACCGCTATGTCTCGCGCGGCGGGCTCAAGCTCGCAGGGGCGCTCGAGCGCACGGGCCTCGACGTTCGGGGTCTGCGCTGCCTCGATGTCGGCCAATCGACAGGGGGCTTCACCGATTGCCTGCTACAGACAGGCGCCGCCAGTGTGCTTGGCGTGGATGTCGGCCACGACCAGCTTCACCGCAAGTTGCGCGAAGATGCGCGCAATACGACACTGGAAGGGGTCAATGCGCGCCATCTGTCTCCATCTGACGTCAACGAACAGCGATTCGACCTCATCGTCTGCGATGCCAGCTTTATCTCGGTCACGCTGCTGCTGCCCTGCTGGCCGGCGCTGCTGGTATCTGGCGGCCGCATCCTGAGCCTCGTCAAACCCCAATTCGAGCTGCAACCGGCAGACATCGGCAAGGGTGGATTGGTGAAGAACCCTGCTCGTTACGCGGACGTGGAGGCGCGGATTCGCGCTGCCTGCGCCGAGGCCGGTTTGGAGGTGCTGGACTGGTTCGAAAGCCCGATCACGGGCGGCGACGGCAACCGAGAGTTCTTCGTGTTCGCCAGACTCGGGAACTGAAACCCGCGCCGGCGGACTGAGCGTGAACGCCCGCAAGCCGCCCACCATGCCTTCCATCGATTCCGCCCTCGTCTGGTTCCGCCGCGACCTGCGCGACCATGACCACGCGCCACTCCATCACGCGCTGGCAGATGGCGCGAAGGTGCACTGCGTCTTCGTGTTCGACACCGAGATCCTCGACGCGCTGGAAGACCGCGCCGACCGCCGTGTCGAGTTCATCCACGGCTCTGTCGTCGAGCTGGATCAGGCACTAAGGGCGAAAGGCGGCGGCCTGCGCGTGCTGCATGGTCGCGCCCGCGACCTCATCCCGGCGCTGGCGCGCGAACTTGGTGTGCAGGCCGTCTACTGGGGCCGCGACTACGAACCTGCCGCGCGCGACCGCGACGCCGACGTCATCACGCAGCTACAGGCGGCCGGCGTCGAGCCGCGGCTGGTCAAGGAGCATGTGGTCTTTGAGCGCGATGAGGTGCTGACGCTCGCAGGCAAGCCGTATACGGTGTTTACGCCGTACAAGAACGCGTGGCTCAAGCGTCTGCACACCGCGGGGGCGCCAATGGTCGATGTCGCGGCGTATCCGGTCACACCAAAACCAAGCCAACTCCAGGCGCCGTCGGCCGATGCGCGCATCCCGACCTTGGCCGACATGGGCTTTGAGCCCACCGACAACGCCGCACTCGGCATCACCCCGGGCATGAGCGGCGGCCGCGAGCGGCTGGCGGATTTTGCGCAACGCATCGACGGCTACAAGGATCGGCGCGACTTCCCGGCAGTCAAAGGCGTCTCATACCTGTCGGTGCACCTGCGCTTTGGCACGGTGAGCATCCGCGAGTGCGCGCGGCTGGCGCTGGGGCTTGAGACCATTGCAGATCCAATGGCTAGCCCCGATATCACTCCGAAAGCAGCAACCGGCGGCAAGCCCCCGATGACAGAAGGCCGTACCGGCTGGCTCAACGAGCTCATCTGGCGCGACTTCTACTTCGCCATCCTGCACCACTTCCCGCACGCGGCCACCAAGCCGTTCAAGCCTGAATACGAGGGCCTGGTCACCGATCAGGACGACCAGCGGCTCGCCGCCTGGCAAGAGGGTCGCACCGGCTACCCGCTGGTCGACGCGGCGATGCGCCAACTCAACACCACGGGCTACATGCACAACCGCCTGCGCATGGTCACGGCGAGTTTCTTTACCAAGCATCTGCTGCTCGACTGGCGGCTCGGCGAGGCGTATTTCGCCCGCAAGCTGATTGATTTTGACCAGTCCGCCAACAACGGCGGCTGGCAGTGGGCAGCGAGCACCGGCTGTGACGCGCAGCCCTACTTCCGCATCTTCAACCCCATCAGCCAGTCGGAGAAGTTCGACGCCGAGGGCAAGTTCATCCGCCGTTATGTGCCGGAGTTGGCCAAGGTGCCGACCAAGTACATCCACGCGCCGTGGACGATGCCGCCGCTGGACGCGCAGTCCACAGGATTCGTAGTCGGCCGCGACTACCCCGCACCAATCGTCGATCACGCGACGCAGCGCGCCGAGGCGCTCAAGCGCTACGCCGCGGCGGCCAAGAAGTAGCTACATCCGCTCGACCATCGCCTCGCCGAACTCGGAGCACGACACCTCGGTGGCGCCCTCCATCAGCCGGGCGAAGTCGTAGGTCACGACCTTGTCGGCGATCGCCGCTTCCATGGCGTGGATGACCAGGTCGGCCGCCTCGCGCCAGCCCAGGTGCCGCAGCAGCATCTCGGCAGAGAGGATCAGCGAGCCGGGGTTGACCTTGTCGAGGCCGGCGTATTTGGGTGCGGTGCCGTGGGTGGCCTCGAAAACGGCGTACTCGTCCGAGATGTTGGCGCCCGGCGCGATGCCGATACCGCCGACCTGCGCCGCCAGCGCATCCGAGACGTAGTCGCCGTTCAGGTTCAGCGTGGCAATGACGTCATATTCGGCCGGTCGCAGCAGGATCTGCTGCAAGAAGGCATCGGCGATGGCGTCCTTGATAACAATTCCACTCGGCAGCTTCATCCA
>DALYGT010000184.1:0-3628 GCA_031971375.1 Burkholderiales bacterium
GATGCCCATGCCGCCGAACTCCGGCACACGGGCGAGGAACTTGCCGTCGTCGGCCACCGGGTTCTCGACCGGCAGTCCGTAACGCAGGCCGACCGTGTAGTCCTCGAGGCCGTGCGCGGGCGCGGTGTGCACGCAGCCGGTGCCGGCGTCCATGGTCACATGCTCGCCAAGGATGACCGGCACACTCTTGTCGAGGAAGGGGTGGCGCAGGCGCAGGTTCTCCAGCGCGGCGCCGGCGCAGCCGCCGAGGGTGCGTGCCAATGTGCCCGGCTCGAGCACGGCGGCGATGTCGGCCACGCGTTCCTCGGCAAAGACGACGATCTCGGTGCCCAGATCCTGCGCGATGTAGCGGGCCTCGGCGTTCAGGCAGACCGCCTCGTTGGCGGGCAGGGTCCACGGCGTGGTCGTCCAGATGACGATAGAGACCGGCTTGCCAGCGGCTACAAAGCCCATCGCCGCCTCGAAAGCGGCGGTGTCGACGGCGGTGAAGCGCACATGGATGGCCGGCGAGTTGCGGTCCTCGTATTCCACTTCCGCCTCGGCCAGCGCCGAGCCGCAGTCGACGCACCAGTGCACCGGCTTGGCGCCGGCCACCAGGTAGCCGTTCTGCTGGATGCGGCCGAGGGCGCGGACGATGTCGGCCTCGGTGCGGTAGTCCATGGTCAGGTAGGGCCGGTCCCAGTCGCCGAGCACGCCGAGCCGGATGAAGTCCTTCTTCTGCCGCTCGACCTGCTCGGCGGCGTAGGCGCGGCACAGCTCGCGGAACTTGGCGGGCGGGAGGTCCTTGCCGTGGGTCTTCTCGACCTGCAGCTCGATCGGCAGACCGTGGCAGTCCCAGCCCGGCACGTAGGGCGCGTCAAAGCCGGCCAGCGTCTTGGAGCGGACGATGATGTCCTTGAGCACCTTGTTGACGGCGTGGCCGATGTGGATGTCGCCGTTGGCATACGGTGGGCCATCGTGGAGGATGAACTTCGGGCGGCCGGCGGCCTTGGTGCGGATCTGCGCGTAGAGACCGTGCGCGGTCCACGCCTTGATCCACTCCGGTTCGCGCTTGGCGAGATCGCCGCGCATCGGGAACGGCGTGTCGGGCAGATTGAGCGGGTGCTTCTGTTCGGCCATGTCAGCGGTCCACCCGGCCCAGCAGCAGGAACTCCATCAGCGCCTTCTGCGCGTGGAGCCGGTTCTCCGCCTCGTCCCAGACCACGCTCTGCGGCCCGTCGATCACCTCTGCGGTGACCTCCTCGCCACGGTGCGCCGGCAGGCAGTGCATGAAGACCGCATCCGGCGCGGCGACCGCCATCATCTCGGCGTCGACCTGCCAGTCGGCAAACGCGGCAGCGCGCTCGTCGGTCTCACCCTCCCAGCCCATGCTGGTCCACACATCCGTGGTGACCAGGCTGGCTCCGCGCGCGGCGTCCATCGGGTCGGCATGGACGCTGAACACGTCCTCGAGACCGGCGGTGAGGCTGGCGTCGAGCGAGTAGCCGGGCGGCGTCGAGATGTTGACGTGGAAGCCGAATACGCGTGCCGCCTGCAGCCACGTGTAGCACATGTTGTTGCTGTCGCCGATCCACGCCACGCTGCGCCCGGCGATGTCGCCGTGGTGCTCGAAGTAGGTGTAGAGGTCGGCCAGCACCTGACAGGGGTGGTACTCGTTGGTCAGGCCATTGATCACCGGAACCCGCGAGTGCGCCGCGAAGCGCTCGATGATGCTCTGCTCGAAGGTGCGGATCATCACCAGGTCTGACATGCGCGAGATGACCTGCGCTGCGTCCTCGACCGGCTCGCCGCGGCCGAGCTGGCTGTCGCGCGTGTTGAGGTAGATCGCACTGCCGCCGAGCTGGTGCATGCCGGCCTCGAAGGAGAGGCGCGTACGCGTGCTCTGCTTCTCGAAGATCATCACCAGCGTGCGGTCGGTGAGCGGGTGATAGGGTTCGTAGTGCTTGAAACGCTCTTTGATGATCTGTGTGCGCTCAAAGATGTGCGCGTATTCGTCGCGGCTGAAGTCGCTGAACTGCAAGTAGTGGCGGAGCGGCGCGCGCTGTGGCATGACGGTCTCGTGTGTGGGGTGCGGGCGGCGCGGATCAGTTGAGGCTGTCGCCAAGGTCTCGGCCGGCAAGGAAATCGCTGACCAGCGTCGAGACGCCGTCGACCAGCGCGCGCGCATCGTCGGCGGTCAGCACCAGCGGCGGCACCAGCCGGATGATGGTGTCCTGCGTGACGTTGATGAGCATGCCGCGGGCGAGTGCGGCCTTGACCAGGTCGCCGCAAGGGCGGTCGAGCTCGATGCCAATCATCAGGCCGAGGCCGCGCACCTGCTTGACGCCAGACAGACCGCCGATGCGGTCACGGAAGGCGTCGACGATCCAGCCGCCGAGATTCTGCGCGTGGGCCAGCAGGCCCTCGTCAGCCATCACCTGCAAGGTGGTGAGCCCGGCGACGCAGGCCAAGGGATTGCCGCCAAACGTCGAGCCGTGCTTGCCCGGGGTGAATACGCTCGCCGCCACACCGCGCGCCACCAGCGCGCCGACCGGCACCCCGGAGCCGAGCCCCTTGGCCAGCGTCAGCACGTCGGGCAGGACGGGCGTGTGCTGGAAGCCGAACCAGCGGCCGGTGCGGCCGATGCCGGTCTGCACCTCGTCGAGCATGAGCAGCCAGCCGTGCTGGTCGCAGATCTCGCGCAGGCCATGCAGATAGCCGGGCAGCGGAGCAGGGATACGGATGCCGCCCTCGCCCTGGATCGGCTCGACCAGGATGGCGACCACGTTGGGGTGATCGGCGGCGACCCGCCGGACCGCGTCGAGGTCGTCGTACGGCACGCGGATGAAGCCCGGTACCAGCGGCTCGAAGCCCTGCTGCGCCTTGGGGTTGCCGGTGGCTGTGAGCGTGGCCATGGTGCGGCCGTGGAAGCTGCGCTCCATGACGATGATGGCCGGTTCCGCGATGCCGCGGTTGTGCCCGTGCAGCCGCGCCAGCTTGATCGCGCCCTCGTTGGCCTCGGCGCCCGAGTTGCAGAAGAACGCGGCGTCGAGCCCGGAGCGCTCGCAGAGCAGGTCGGCCAGCGCTTCTTGCTCGGCGACGCGGTAGAGGTTGGAGACGTGGATGAGCCGTGCCGCCTGCTCGGCGATCGCCTTGACCAGCCGTGGGTGGGCGTGGCCGAGCCCGTTCACCGCGACGCCAGCGACCGCGTCGAGGTAACGCTTGCCGTCGGTGTCCCACAGCCAAGCGCCTTCGCCATGGGTGAAGGTGACCGGCAGGCGGCCGTAGGTGGTCATCAGGTGGGACACGGGAGCTCCATCGGGAGGGTGCCGGCTGAGCGCAGGACCCGCTCCGGCAAACCCGTAATTCTTAAAGATTCCACGCCCCGGCGCAAGGCCTCGACAGGCGCTTGGGGCGGCGTAATATGTGCCCACCGGTGCATTTGGACGACGTCCAGTAGGTCAGCCGGGATTGCCACCGCAGCTGGCGCACAGACGCTGGCGCGGGGCTCCGCTGCGCAGGCGGCGGAACCAGCACAGCGGCTGAGCCGCGCAGAAACGGGGGAGTCAGCATGTCAAACTCAGTGAAGCAGATCCTTGCCGGCAAGCCAGCCGGGCTGGTCAGCGTGACGCCGGACGATACGCTGCAA
>DALYGT010000185.1:0-3628 GCA_031971375.1 Burkholderiales bacterium
GAGATCGACGTGTCCACCGACACCATCGCCGCGCGTGTGTTGCAGACGACGGCGCAGACCGTGCCGCGTTTTGCCAGTGGCGAGATCCGCAGCTCGTTGTTCGGCGCGACCGACGATGCGGGCATCCCGGATGCGGTTGCGGTGCAGCTGGCGGAGATATTCTCCGGAGTCATCGATTTTCACCGGGGCTTGCGCAAGGGTGACCGCTTCTGGCTGGTGTACGAGCAGAATCTGCGGGATGGCGACGTCGTGTCGACCGGTCGCGTGATCGCAGCGGAGTTCCGCAACGGCGACGCGACGCACTCGGCGTACTGGTTCCAGCCGAGCGGCCAGCGCGGCGCGTATTACAACGCCGACGGCAAAAGCTTGCAGCGGCAGTTCCTGATGTCGCCGCTCGAGTTCTCGCGGGTGACTTCCGGCTTCTCGACAGCGCGTTTCCACCCGGTGTTGCAAGAGTGGCGCGCACACCGCGGCGTCGACTACGGCGCCCCCAGCGGGACTCGCGTTCGCGCTACCGCTGACGGCGTCGTCGAGACCGCCGGGTACTCGGGTGGTTACGGCAACTTGGTCGTGATCCGCCACGGCAACACTTACAGCACGGCCTATGGGCACCTGTCGGGGTTCGGCCCTGGCATCAGACGCGGCAGCCGGGTCGGTCAAGGCGACACCATCGGTTACGTCGGGGCGACTGGCTTGGCGACGGGGCCCCATCTGCACTACGAGTTCCGCGTCAACGGTACTCAGATCGACCCGCGGGCTGCCCGCGTCGCCGAGGCTGCGCCCTTGATCGGCGACTCACGACGCGCATTCGAACAGCAACGCGCCGTCGCCTTGCGGCAGATCGGCTTCGCCCGGCAAACGCTCGTCGCCAACTTCGAGTGACCACTTGGAGCCTGCCCCGGGCCACCTTGTGAACGGCCCGGCTTGGTTCGCCGGCCTGATGTCCGGGACCAGCCTGGATGGGGTCGACGCCGTACTTGTCTTGCTCGATTCGGATGAACCGGCAGCGGGCGCCGATGGGACCGCGGCGCCGGTCTGCATTCTTGAACTGCATCACGCTCACCGCCCTTTTCCGGCGAGCCTGCGCGCCGAGTTGCTCGCCTTGCAGCATTCCGGTAACGATGAACTCGCGCGTGCCGCCATCGCCGCTGCCGACCTGAGCCGGCACTGTGCAGCCACCTTGCTGCCATTGGTCTCGAAAAGCGGCATGACGCCAGCCGATATCCAAGCAATCGGCGCACATGGGCAGACCGTTCGGCACCAGCCGGGGGCCGGCTACACCATCCAGCTGATCGACGGCGCCTTGCTCTCAGAACTCACTGGCATCCCCGTAGTGTGCGATTTTCGGAGCGCGGATATCGCAGCGGGTGGTCAGGGCGCACCGCTGGTTCCAGCGTTCCACGCTGCAGCGCTCGGTGGCCCGTCGCCACGCGCGGTGGTGAACATCGGCGGGATGGCAAACATCACGGTGCTCCGCCCCGGAAGGCCAGTGACTGGCTTCGACTGTGGCCCAGGCAACGTCCTGCTCGACGCTTGGATCATGCATTGCCGTGGCGAATCCATGGACCACGACGGCGAGTGGGCAGCGAGTGGCGCCGTGATCCCGGAACTGCTCGACCGCTTTCTCGCCCACCCGTTCTTCGCGCTGGCGCCGCCCAAGAGCTGTGGACGCGAGGCGTTCGACCTGCACTGGCTGCTCGGCATGTCGCTTGAGGCGCTTGATCCGGCCAACGTTCAGGCGACGCTCGTCGAGCTCACGGTCTGCTCGATCGCCGATGCCATCGAATGTCACGCCCACGATGCACGCGCGGTGCTGACTTGTGGCGGCGGCGCGCTCAACGCGCACCTGTTCGCACGCCTGCGCGCGGCGATGCCCGGGCGGACCGTAGACAGCACTGCCGCCGCCGGGCTCGACCCCATGCACGTCGAGGCAGCGGCTTTTGCCTGGCTTGCGCGTCAGCGTATGGCCGGGCTACCTGGGAACCTGCCGACGGTCACCGGCGCACGTGGACGGCGAATACTCGGAGCTGTCTACCCAGCGCCCTGACCGGCCGCGCGGCGCGGCGCCGGTCAAACGGAGAACGACGAACCGCAACCGCACGTGGTGGTGGCGTTCGGGTTCTTGATGACGAACTGCGCGCCCTCGATACCTTCGGTGTAGTCGATCTCGGCACCGACCAGATACTGGTAGCTCATCGGATCGCAGAGAAGGGTCACACCGCCACGTTCGATGACAGTGTCGTCCTCGGCGGTCGATTCCTCGAACTGGAAACCGTACTGGAAGCCGGAACACCCACCACCGCTGACGAATACGCGCAGGCGGATCTCGGGATTGCCTTCCTCGGCGATGAGGTCGAGCACCTTGGCGACTGCACTATCGGTGAGCAGGATCGGGGCGGGCGACTCGGTGACGGCGGGATCTGTGACGGCATTCATGGGTGAGTCCTTGGCAAATGGTTTACCGCTCGATTATGGGGACTGACCGGAACGGCTTCAACCCTTACGGCAACAGGGCGATGCCGTCGATGCCGGTGGTCTCTGGAAAGCCGAACATCAGGTTCATATTGTGTACAGCCTGACCCGCAGCACCCTTGACCAGGTTATCGATCGCGGAGAGAACGACCACGGTATCACCGCCCTGTGGCCGATGAACGGCGATGCGACAGGTATTGGCGCCGCGAACCGAGCGAGTCTCCGGATGCGAGCCTGCCGGCATGACATCGACGAAGGGTTCCGCGGCATAGGTCTGTTCGAACAAGGCCTGCAGGTCGAAGGCGGTATCGGTAAGGCGCGCGTAAAGCGTGGCGTGGATGCCGCGGATCATCGGCGTGAGGTGCGGCACAAAGGTCAGACCCACGGGGCCGCGCGCGACCCCCGAAAGGCCTTGGCGGATCTCCGGCAGATGCCGATGACCGGGTACACCGTAGGCCTTGAAGTTATCGCCCGACTCGGCGAACAGCGCATGGACTTCAGCCTTTCGACCAGCACCACTGACGCCCGACTTGCAATCAGCGATGAGGGTTGATGGTTCGATCACGCCGGCGCGAAGCAGCGGCATGAAACCGAGTTGCACGGCTGTGGGATAGCACCCCGGGTTGGCGACCAGCCGCGCGCTTCGAATGGCATCGCGATTGAACTCGGGCAGGCCATAAGCCGCCTCGGCGACAAGGTGTGGACTGGCGTGCGCCATGCCGTACCACTTCTCCCACTCAGCGACGTCCCTGATGCGAAAGTCGGCAGCGAGGTCGATGACCCGCACACCTTTTTCGAGCAGGTCGGCTGCCTCCTGCATGGCGATGCCGTTGGGCGTAGCGAAGAACACGACGTCGCAGGCGGCGAGCGCAGCAGCGTCGGGCACGGTGAAGGTGAGATCGACCCGCCCGCGCAAGTTCGGGAACATCCTCGCCACCGGCGTGCCGGCGTCACCGCGGGAGGTGATGACGGAGAGCTCGACCGACGGATGCGCCGCGAGCAGCCGCAGTAATTCGACGCCGGTATAACCCGTGCCGCCAACGATGCCGGCCCTGAGGCGGCGACCCGGCTGTTCTGTCGGCGTGGCGGTGGCTCGGGTTTCCAAAACCATGGGTACTCCTTCTGACGAGTATCCGGCCCTGACGCCTGGACCTGC
>DALYGT010000186.1:0-1737 GCA_031971375.1 Burkholderiales bacterium
CTCCTCATCGTCGTGGTCATCATCGGGCTGCTGGCGAGCTTTGTGGCGCCCCGCTACTTCGGTCAGCTGGGCAAGTCCGAGGTGCAGGTGGCGCGTGCGCAACTGCAGGCGATCGGTGACGCGTTGGACCAGTTCCGCCTCGACGTCGGCCGCTATCCGACCACCACCGAGGGCCTCGCCGCACTCACCCAAGCGCCACCGGGCGAGGGCAAGTGGCGCGGGCCGTATCTCAAAAAGGACGTGCCGGCCGACCCGTGGGGCAAGCCCTACCAGTACCGCTCCCCGGGTGAACGCGGCGACTACGACCTCGGCTCGCTTGGCAAGGACGGTCGCCCTGGCGGCGAAGGCGAAGCTGCCGATCTCGCGGCGCATTGACCATGGCCTACGTGGTGCGCTGCCTCGACCCCACCGGGCAGCTGGTCGAACAGATGCTCGACGCACCATCGGCGGCTGACGCGCGGCGTCTGGCGCAACGCCCGGGCTGGGCGGTGCTCGGGGTGCGTGCGCGCGCCGGGGCTGGTCTGCGGCGTAGCGAGTCGGTCGATGCGGTGCCGTTCGCGCGGGACATCGCCGCGCTGCTGCGTGCCGGTATCGGGCTGGTCGAGACGCTCGGCATCCTCGCCGAGCGGCAGCCGCGCGAGACCCTGCGCGCCCGTCTCGGCGCAGTCCACGACCGCCTGGCCCAAGGGCAGCGTCTCTCCGCCGCGCTCGAAGCCGACCCGGGTCTGCTGCCGCTGTTCTTCATCGCCTCGGTGCGCGCCGCCGAGACCACTGGCCAATTGCCCGAGGCACTCGAGCGCTTTGTTGCGTACCAGTCGCGGGTCGACGCGCTCAAGGGTCGTCTTGCGCAGTCCCTGCTTTACCCGGCAGTGGTGGTTGCCGTCGGCGCGCTGGTGGTGCTTTTCCTGATGCTCTACGTGGTGCCGCGGTTCGCCGGCGTGTTCGCTGATCTGCGGGTCGAGTTGCCGTGGGGCTCGCGCATGCTGCTGGCGGCGGGCAGCTTCGTCGATGCTAACGGTGGGCTGATCGCAGCGGCGTTGCTGCTCTGCGTGGTTTCGCTGGTGGCGGCTTTTGCCAACTCGCGTGCGCGCGCTGCCTTGCAGCACGTCTTGCTCGACCTCCCGGGTGTGCGTGGCCCGCACCGCGTCTATCGTCTCGCCATCTTCTATCGCAACCTCGGCATGCTGCTGCAGGGCGGAGTGCCGCTTCCAGCCGCGCTGGGTATGTCGGCGCCGACCCTTGGCGAGGCGCTCTCGGGGCGCGCGGAGGCGGTGCGCGAGGCGCTGTTGCAGGGTGTGAGCCCGGCCGCTGCCCTCGATGCCGAGGGCCTGACCACGGTCGAGAGTCGGCGCATGCTGCAGGTGGGTGAGCGCAGTGGACGTCTGCCTGAGATGCTCGAGTCGATCGCGGACTTCCACGATGCCGAGGTGGCGCGCGCGGTCGAACGGTTCGGCCGCTTGTTCGAGCCGCTGGTGATGGTGTTGCTGGGCGTGGTCATCGGCACGGTGGTGGTGTTGCTCTACATGCCGATCTTCGACCTTGCCGGAGCCGTCGGGTGACCGCACCGCTGCGTGGGCCACTCGACAGCGCTGCGCTGCGCGCGCGCATGCCGCAGCTGCTCGACCGGCAGTTCCGCGAGATGCGTGTGCGCGAATGCCTCCTGTTCGATGCCGGTGACCACGTCGAGCTGGTCAGCACCGGCGCCGAGGAAGCGGTGTTGCTCGCCTGGGCGGACCT
>DALYGT010000186.1:1837-3599 GCA_031971375.1 Burkholderiales bacterium
TCGAGCTGGTCAGCACCGGCGCCGAGGAAGCGGTGTTGCTCGCCTGGGCGGACCTCTTGTTGGACCGCCCGGTGCGGCCGCAGCGTGCCGACCGCGATGACATCCTCGCGCTGCTCAGTCGCCACGAAGAGACGCTGCGCGCGCTCGACCAGCTCGAGCTCGGTGACGATGCCGACCGCGCCGGGCATGGCGAAGCACTTGTTCTGCGGGCCCTCGACGATGCCGACAGCCCGGTCGTCCGCTTGGTCAATTCGACCTTGCACGATGCCATGCAGAATGGTGCCAGCGATGTGCACATGGAGAGCCATCCGGGCGGCATGACCCTGCGTTACCGGCTCGACGGTGTGCTCAGCAAGGTCGGTGAGGTGCCTGGCGTGGAGACCGCTGAGCAGATGGTGTCGCGCATCAAGGTCTTGGCCGAACTCGATATCGCTGAGCGGCGCATCCCGCAGGACGGTCGCTTCCGTGTGAGTTTCCGCGGCCGCGAGGTCGATCTGCGCGTCTCTGTCATGCCCAGTGTGCACGGCGAAGATGCTGTATTGCGCATCCTCGACAAGCAGTCGCTCAGCGATTCAATGCGTGGGCTGCGGCTCGAATCCCTGGGGCTCGACGCGGCCGCGATCGGTTTTGTGCGCGACCTTGCGTCGCGTCCGCACGGCATGCTGCTGGTGACGGGGCCGACCGGCTCAGGCAAGACCACCACGCTCTATGCCGGCATCTCCGAGATCAACACCGGTCGCGACAAGATCGTGACCATCGAGGACCCGGTCGAGTACAACCTCCCCGGCGTGCTGCAGATCCCGGTCAACGAGAAGAAGGGCCTGACATTCGCCCGCGGCTTGCGCTCGATCCTGCGCCACGACCCCGACCGCATCATGGTCGGCGAGATCCGTGATCAGGAGACCGCGCAGATCGCCATTCAGGCGGCGTTGACCGGCCACCTGGTGTTCTCCTCGGTGCACGCCAACAACGTCTTCGATGTGCTCGGGCGCTTCCTGCAACTCGGTGTCGACCCTTACAACTTCGTCTCCGCACTCAACGGCGTGCTGGCGCAGCGGCTGTTGCGCGTCAACTGCGAACACTGCGCCGAACCGGTCGCGCCGGGCGATGCCCACCGCGCGCTGTTGGCAGAGCATCCGCCGGATGGCGAGGTGCGCCTGATGGAAGGACGCGGCTGCGGGCGCTGTCGCGGGACCGGCTATCACGGCCGGGTGGCGATCGCCGAGCTGTTGCGGTTCGACGATGCGATGCGCGAGGCGGTGGCGGCCCGACGCTCCATCCTCGAGGTCAAGCGCATGGCCGCCGAACGTGGCACCGAGCCGCTGCGTGCCGCTGCGGTGCGGCTGATGGCGGCTGGGCGGACCACACCGGAAGAGGTGCTGCGGGTGACCGATGCGTGAGCGCTGCCTGTTGGCCGCTGATGGCGGCCACGTCGCATTGCTGCGCCGCCACGGTGCCGCCGTCGATGTGATGGCTCGGGTGCCGGTCGTGTCTGGCGTGCCGGCTGCGTTGCTCGACGCGGTCGCAGAGGCGATCGCTGCGGCAGCGCTGCAGGGCGCCGTCGCCGAGGTTTGGCTGGGCGCCGCGTGGGCCCGCTTGCTGGTGGTGGACTGGCCGGACGCGCGGCTCGACCGCGCCGAACGGCAGGCGCTGCTGGAACACCGCTGGTCGGCTGTGCTGCCCGAGCCGGCCGGGTGGCAGCTGATGCTGGCGGAACGCGGTTCGCCGCGCCTCAGTGTGGCCTGGCCGACGGCCCTGGTCG
>DALYGT010000187.1:0-3567 GCA_031971375.1 Burkholderiales bacterium
ATGTCGGGGCGGTGATGGTGCTGTTCCTGTTCGTGGTGATGATGCTCGACATCAATTTCGACACGCTGCGTGAGGGGTTTTGGCGGCACTTGCCGGTGGGTCTTCTGGTGGCGGGGGCGATGGTCACCGAGATGGTGTTGGTATTGTCGGCCGAAAGCTTTAGTGGCGCCCCGGTGCCTGAGGCGCGCGCCTTCGATTACAGCAACACGCGCGAACTGGGCGCCGTGCTCTACACGCAATATCTCTACCCCTTCGAGCTTGCCGCTGTGCTGCTGCTGGTGGCCATCGTCGCCGCCATCGCGCTGACCCTGCGCCGCCGCGAAGGGGTCAAGCGCAACGATGTCGCCGAGCAGGTCCGTGTGCGTGCGGCTGACCGCGTCCGCGTCGTCCGTGTGGCTCCGGAGTCCCCGGTGGGTGCACGCCCGGACCCTGAGCAAGCCGCGGAGGGCGCCCAATGATCACGCTGTCACACCATCTGATCCTCGGTGCGCTGCTGTTTGCGATCAGCATCGTCGGCATCTTCCTCAACCGCAAGAACGTGATCATCCTGCTGATGGCGATCGAGCTGATGCTGCTCGCCGTCAACCTCAACTTCATCGCCTTCAGCCACTACCTCGGCGACATCTCGGGCCAGGTCTTTGTCTTCTTCATCCTCACCGTGGCGGCGGCCGAGTCGGCCATCGGCCTCGCGATCCTGGTGGTGCTGTTCCGCAACCTGCGCACCATCAACGTCGACGACATCAACACGCTCAAGGGCTGACGCGCCGTGTCCATGCAATCGCTCTATCTGCTCGTCCCGCTCGCGCCGCTCGTCGGCGCACTGCTGGCCGGCCTGTTCGGCAAGACCATCGGTCGGGCGGGTGCGCACACCGCGACCATCCTCGGCGTGGCCGTCGCCTTCGTCGCCAGCTGCATCGTCGCGCATGACGTCATCGTCAACGGCAATACCTTCAACGGCGCGCTCTACACCTGGGCCACCTCCGGCAACCTCAAGATGGAGGTCGGCTTCCTCATCGACCCGCTCACGGTGATGATGATGCTGGTGGTGACCTTTGTCTCGCTGATGGTGCACGTCTACACCATCGGCTACATGCACGAGGATCCGGGCTACCAGCGCTTCTTCAGCTACATCTCGCTGTTCACCTTCAGCATGCTGATGCTGGTGATGAGCAACAACTTCCTGCAGCTGTTCTTCGGCTGGGAGGCGGTGGGTCTGGTCTCCTACCTGCTGATCGGCTTCTGGTACACGCGCCCGACTGCGATCTACGCCAACCTGAAAGCATTTTTGGTCAACCGCGTCGGCGACTTCGGCTTCGTGCTGGGCATCGGCTTCATCGCCGCGTATTTCGGCAGCCTCGACTACGCCACCGTGTTCGCCGCGGCGCCGGGCCTTGTCAACGAGGTGGTGCATCTGGTCCCCGGAATCGAGGGGTCGCTGCTGACGGTCGCCTGCATCGGCCTCTTTATCGGCGCGATGGGCAAGAGCGCGCAGTTCCCGCTGCACGTGTGGCTGCCGGATTCGATGGAAGGCCCGACCCCAATCTCGGCCCTGATCCACGCTGCCACCATGGTGACGGCCGGCATCTTCATGGTGACGCGCATGTCGCCGCTGTTCGAGCTTTCGGAGACGGCGCTTTCAGTGGTGTTGGTGATCGGCGCCATCACCGCGCTGTTCATGGGCTTCCTCGGCATCGTGCAGAACGACATCAAGCGCGTGGTGGCGTATTCGACGCTGTCGCAGCTCGGCTACATGACGGTGGCGCTGGGCGCCTCGGCGTACCCTGTGGCGGTGTTCCACCTGATGACGCACGCCTTCTTCAAGGCCTTGCTGTTCCTTGCGGCTGGTAGCGTCATCATGGGCATGCACCACGACCAGGACATGCGCAACATGGGTGGGCTGCGCAAGTACATGCCCATCACGTGGATCACCTCGCTCCTCGGTTCGCTGGCGCTGATCGGCACGCCGTTCTTCTCCGGCTTCTATTCCAAGGACTCGATCATCGAGGCGGTGGCCGAGAGTCACATCGCCGGTAGCGGCTTTGCCTACTTCGCCGTGGTGGTCGGCGTGTTCGTCACCGCGTTCTACAGTTTCCGCATGTATTTCCTGGTGTTCCACGGCACCGAGCGCTGGCGCGATGCCGGACATCACGCGGGCCACGGTCATGCGGCCGCAGCGCACTCCAGTCATGACGACGGCCACACAAATAAAGACAGCCACGGCCACGACGATGCCCATGGCGCCAAGCACGACGACCATGGACACCACCACGGCCTGGGTCCGCACGACGACCCTCATGAGAGCCCATGGGTGGTGACGCTGCCGCTGGTGCTGCTCGCCATCCCCTCGGTCGTGATCGGCTACATGACTATCGCCCCGATGCTCTACGGCGGTTACTTCGGCGACGCCATCTTCATCGGTGAGAACCACCATGCCATGCACGAGATGTCGGATAGCTTCCACGGTCCGGTGGAAATGGCTTTGCATGGTCTGACATCGCTGCCGTTCTGGCTGGCGCTGTCGGGGGTGTTGGTAGCGGCCGTGTTCTACCTCAAGCGCCCCGACATCCCCGCCGCGTTCAAGGCGCGCTTCTCGGGGATCCACCGCATCCTCGAGAACAAATACGGCTTTGACGATTTCAACCAGTGGTTCTTCGCCAATGGCGCGCGGATGATTGGCGGGCAGTTGTGGCAACGTGGTGACCGTGCCGTCATCGACGGACTCATCGTCAACGGCTCGGCCGGGTTGGTCGGCCGCATCGCCGCCTGGGCGCGGCATGGCCAGACCGGCTTCGTCTACACCTACGCCTTCACCATGATCATCGGCGTCGTCGCGCTGCTTGGTCTCTGGTTGAGCCTCTGAACACGGTTTCCTGAACATGCTCACCAGCCAGTTGCCGCTTCTCACCCTTGCGATCTGGGTCCCGATCGTATTCGGGCTCGCCGTACTCGCCATCGGTCGCGACAGTGCACCCTCCAACGCGCGCTGGCTCGCCCTGATCGGCGCGCTCGCCGGATTCGTGGTCACCATCCCCCTGATGACTGGATTCGACGTCTCCACACCAGCGCTGCAGTTCGTCGAGGATCGCGCGTGGATCCCGGCCTTCAACATCCGCTACCAACTTGGCGTCGACGGCATCGCCATGCCCTTCGTCGTCCTCAACAGCTTCATGACGATCTTTGTGGTGGTGGCGGCGTGGAAAGTCGTCACCAGCCGCGTGTCGCAGTATCTGGCTGCTTTCCTGATCATGAGCGGGCTGATCAATGGCGTCTTTGCGGCCGCCGACGCCATCCTGTTCTACGTGTTCTTTGAAGCGATGCTGATCCCGATGTACATCATCATCGGGGTGTGGGGCGGGCCCAATCGGGTCTACGCCGCCATCAAGTTCTTTCTCTACACCCTGCTCGGGTCCCTGCTGACCTTGGTCGCGCTGATCTACTTGTTCTACAAGTCCGAAGGCAGCTTCCAGATCGCCGACTACCACGTCCTTCCGCTCTCGCTGAAGGAACAGGTTCTGATCTTCCTCGCCTTCCTCATGGCATTCGCGGTCAAGGTGCCTATGTGGCCAG
>DALYGT010000188.1:0-3562 GCA_031971375.1 Burkholderiales bacterium
GGAAGATGATCTGTTCCTTGACACCCATGTTGTAGTTGCCCCGGCCATCAAAGCCCTTGCCGGACACGCCGCGGAAATCGCGGACACGCGGCAGCGCGATGGTGATGAGGCGATCGAGGAACTCGTACATGTGGCGCTTGCGCAACGTCACCTTGCAGCCGACCGGATACCCTTCGCGGATCTTGAAGCCGGCGATCGACTTGCGAGCCAGCGTCACGACCGGCTTCTGACCGGCGATCTTCTGCATGTCGCCGACAGCGTGCTCCATGACCTTCTTGTCGGCCACAGCCTCGCCGACACCCATGTTCAGCGTGATCTTCTCGATGCGAGGGACTTCCATCACCGACTTGTAGCCGAACTGGGCCATCAGCGACTTGACCACTTCCTTGCGGTATTGCTCTTCAAAACGTGCCATGTCTCGTCTCCCCTCAGCCCGCGATGGTCTCGCCGGTCTTCTTGTAGAAGCGGACCCGGCTGCCGTCCTCGAGGACGCGGATGCCCACGCGATCGGCCTTGCCGGTCACGGGATTGAAGATGGCAACGTTGGATGTCTGGATCGGCGCTTCCTTGGCAACGATGCCGCCGGGCTCGCCCTTCATCGGATTCGGCTTGACGTGCTTCTTCACCAGGTTGACGCCCTGCACGACGATCTTCTGTTCGTCGAGGACACTGACCACCGAGCCACGGCGACCTTTGTCGCGCCCGGTCTGGACGATCACCTCATCACCCTTGCGGATCTTTCTCATGGCCGGGCCTCAGATGACTTCGGGCGCCAGCGACACGATCTTCATGAAGCGCTCGGTACGCAGTTCACGCGTGACCGGGCCGAAGATGCGGGTGCCGATGGGCTCCAGCTTGTTGTTGAGCAGGACGGCGGCGTTGCCGTCGAACTTGATCAGCGAACCGTCGGGACGGCGCACACCCTTGGCGGTGCGAACGACGACGGCGTTGTAAACGTCGCCCTTCTTCACGCGGCCGCGGGGAGCGGCTTCCTTGATGCTGACCTTGATGATGTCGCCGACCGAGGCGTAACGACGCTTGGAGCCGCCGAGCACCTTGATGCACATCACCGAGCGAGCGCCGGTGTTGTCGGCTACGTCGAGCCGGGATTGCATTTGAATCACGATGTCATCTCCAACTTAGCGCCCGATGGACGCCAGTCTTGGACCCGTGCAGGCCAGAGCCTGGTGGGACTGGGACCCCGTCTTCGACCGCTGCCTGCGGCCTGGAACGAGGCGGGAAAAACCAAGCCCGCGAGTCTAGCGCGAGAATGATCTTCCGCGCAAGCCCCTCGGGGAGACGCTGTGCCGACCGAAGCGACCCGTCAGGAGATCGCGCGCTCGACCACGCGCGTCACGCGCCACGATTTGTTGCGCGAGATCGGACGGCACTCCTCGATCTGGACGAGGTCGCCGGTGTGGCAGTCATTGGTCTCGTCGTGCGCCGCATACTTCTTGGACTTGGTCACGACCTTGCCATAGATCGGGTGCTTGACCCGACGTTCGACAAGGACCGTGACGGTCTTGTCCATCTTGTCGCTGACGACGCGACCGGTCTCGGACCGGCGCAGGGAGGTTTGTTCACTCATGCTGAGGCCTTTTCACGCAGAAGGGTGCGCACCCGCGCGATGTCACGGCGCACCTGTTTAAGCTGGCTAGTATTGGTCAGCTGCTGGGTCGCCTGCTGCATGCGCGCCGAGAACTGGGCCTTGAGCAGGTCCAGCAGTTCGGCGTTGAGCTCGTCGACCGACTTGTTGCGAAGTTCGCTCGCCTTCATGGCTTAGCTCCCGATATGACGGAGAACGAAGGTGGTGGCCAGCGGCAGCTTGGCCGCGGCGAGGCGGAACGCCTCCCGCGCAAGCGCCTCGGGCACGCCATCCATCTCGTACAGCATCTTGCCCGGCTGGATCTCGGCGACCCAGTACTCCGGGCTGCCCTTCCCGCCACCCATCCGGACTTCGGCCGGCTTCTTGGAGATCGGCTTGTCCGGGAAGATGCGGATCCAGATGCGTCCGCCGCGCTTGATGTGACGGGTCATGGCACGACGAGCAGCCTCGATCTGGCGCGCGGTGATACGACCACGAGCCACGGCCTTGAGGCCGAAGTCGCCAAAACTGACCTTGTTGCCGCGCGTCGCGACGCCGGTGTTGCGGCCCTTCTGGACCTTCCGGTACTTGGTTCTAGACGGCTGCAGCATTTCTCGGGCCCGCCTTTCTCACTCGTTTTTCCGCTTCAGGTGCGGCAGCGGGCGATTCGCCCTGTGCCAGCACCTCACCCTTGTAGATCCACACCTTGATGCCGATGATCCCGTAGGTCGTCAGCGCCTCGGAAGTGGCGTAATCGATGTTCGCGCGCAGCGTATGCAAAGGCACGCGACCTTCGCGATACCACTCGGTCCGAGCGATCTCGGCGCCGTTGAGGCGTCCGGCGCTCATGATCTTGATGCCTTGGGCGCCAAGACGCATGGCGTTCTGGATCGCACGGCGCATGGCGCGGCGGAACATGATGCGCTTCTCGAGTTGCTGCGCGATGTTGTCGGCGACCAGTTGGGCGTCGGTTTCCGGCTTACGCACTTCCTCGATGTTGACGTGCACCGGCACGCCCATCATCTTTTGCAACGACGACTTCAGCGCCTCGATGTCCTCACCCTTCTTGCCGATGACGACGCCGGGACGGCCGCTGTGAATAGTGATGCGGGCGTTCTTGGCCGGGCGCTCGATGACCACCCGACTGACGGCGGCGCCGCGCAGCTTCTTCTTCAGGAAACCGCGAACCTTGACGTCTTCGTTGAGCAGGCCCGGGAAGTTCTTGCTGTTGGCGTACCAACGGCTGTCCCAATCACGCGTCACGCTCAGGCGGAAGCCGCGCGGGCTGATTTTCTGTCCCATGTGCGCTCCTTAGTTACCGACCGTCAACGTGATGTGGCACGTCGGCTTCATGATTCGGTCGCCACGGCCCTTGGCACGCGCAGTAAAGCGGCGCATGAAGGTCCCGCGGTCGATGTAGATGCTCGTCACCTTGAGCGTGTCGATATCGGCACCATCGTTGTGCTCGGCGTTGGCGATCGCCGACTCGAGCACCTTCTTGATGATCTCCGCGCCACGCTTCGGGCTGAAGGCCAGGATATTGAGGGCGCGGTCCACCGGGAGACCCCGGATCTGGTCTGCCACCAGACGACCCTTTTGGGCCGACAGGCGCACACCACGCAGAATGGCTTTGGTCTGCATCGTCATATCCCCTTACTTCTTCGCCTTCTTGTCCGCCGAGTGACCCTTGAAGGTGCGGGTCAGGGCGAACTCGCCGAGCTTGTGGCCGACCATGTTCTCGTTGATGAGTACGGGAACATGCTGACGACCGTTGTGGATGGCGATGGTCATACCGACGAAGTCGGGCAGCACCGTCGAACGACGCGACCAGGTCTTGACCGGACGCTTGTCGTTGGTCGCCCGCGCCGTCTCGGCCTTCTTGACCAGATGATGGTCGCAGAACGGGCCCTTCTTGATTGAACGTGCCATGGCTTACCCCTTGGTGGCGTGACGGCGACGAACGATCATGCTGTTCGT
>DALYGT010000189.1:0-3505 GCA_031971375.1 Burkholderiales bacterium
GGGCTATCGTGGGCCGAAGGCGAGGGCGCCGCTGCGGCCGCTTCACAGCCGCTTGCCGGCCAGACCTTTGTGCTGACCGGGACCCTGCCGACGCTGAGCCGGGAGCAGGCGCAGTCGCTGATCGAGGCGCAAGGCGGAAAGGTCTCCGGGAGCGTATCTGCCAAGACGCACTATCTGGTGATCGGTGCCGACGCGGGTTCCAAGCTCGACAAGGCGCGGCAACTCGGCATCGCTCAATTGGACGAAGCGGGGCTGCTCGCGTTGTTGCAGAATGCCACTAGAGAAAAAGTTTGATGAATTCGATCGTGTACAAATGGGAAAGTCGCTTTATAGTGGAGGCTCCTCGAATTGGATGGCTAACTGCCATGGCGATGAGCATGACCGGTGAGCGTGTGAACCTCCCAGACCCGCAGACAGTGCTCGCGCAGTCCGATTGTCTGGCGGATGCGGAGACCGTGCGCTCGGCCATCGCCTCGGTGGCGGATCGGATCAACCGGGACCTCGCCGATCAGGTGGTCCAGGTGTGTCCGCTGCTCAACGGCTCGCTGCCGTTCGCTGGCATGTTGTTGCCGCAGCTGCGCATGCCGCTCCGCCTCAACGCCATCCAGGTCGGTCGCTACGGCTTCGAGACACGCGGCCGTGACCTCGAGTGGCTCTCCCCGATGCCCGATGTCAAGGGCGAGACCGTGTTGCTGCTCGACGATGTGCTCGACGAAGGCATCACCGTGACGCTGGTGCGATCGGCCCTGCTGTCGGCTGGCGCGCGCCGGGTTCTGGTCGCCGTGCTCGCCGAGAAGAATCCGATGCGTCCCAAGCCGATCGAGGCCGACTACGTCGCCATGGAGATGCCGGACCGCTTCATCTTCGGCATGGGCATGGACGTGTTCGGCTGGTGGCGCAACCTCCCGAGCATCCACGCGCTGCGGGAGATCAACGGCTGATGCCCGGAGCCTGATGCTCGCGGTCATTGGTGGCAGCGGCTTCAAGCGCTGGGAGGCTTTGCACGTCATCGGGCGCATCGACGCCTCCACGCCCTACGGCGTCCCTTCGGCGCCGCTGACGCGGGGCCTTATCGCTGGCCGCGAGGTCCTGTTCCTCGCCCGCCATGGTGACCCGCACCGCATCGCGCCACACCTGATCAACTACCGCGCCAACATCGCAGCACTGCGCGACGCCGGTGCGCGTCAGGTGGTCGCCTTCGCCTCGGTGGGCGGTATCCGCGCCGGCTTCGCGGCCGGGGACATCGTCGTCCCCGACGGCATCCTCGACTACACGCATTCACGCGCCCATACTTTTGTCGATGACAAGGTCGACGCCGTGAACCACATCGACTTCACCCACCCCTTTGACCGCGGCCTGCGCGCGCGCCTGCTCGGCGCGGCGGGTCGGGCAGGCGTCACGTTGCATGACGGCGGCACCTACGCCGCCACCCAGGGCCCGCGGCTGGAGACCGCTGCCGAGATCCGCCGTCTGGAGCGCGACGGCGGTGATATCGTCGGCATGACCGGCATGCCGGAGGCGGCGCTCGCCCGCGAGGCAGGTCTAGCCTACGCCATGCTTGCGGTGGTCGCCAACGACGCCGCTGGCAAGGGCGAGAGCGCGCAACAGGTGGCACTCGACGGCGCGCAGGTGCGTTTCGACGCCGGTATGGCGGGCGCCCGCGAGGTGCTGCTGGCGCTGCTGCGCGCTGACGGGAAGGGCGCGTAGTGGCGGTGCGGCCGGTGCTGCGGATGGGTGATCCGCGTCTGCTACAGGTCTCGGCGCCGGTCAGCGCCTTCGGCACGCCGGAGCTGCGCGAGCTGGTGCAGGACATGCAGGACACCATGGCCGCGATGAACGGCGCTGGCATCGCCGCACCGCAGATCGGCGTGCAGCTGCAGGTCGTGATCTTTGGTGTGGGCGCCAACCCGCGCTACCCGGACGCTGACCAGGTTCCCTACACGGTGCTCTGCAACCCGGCCATCACGCCGCTCGACGCGCTTGAGGAGGAGGGCTGGGAGGGTTGCCTGTCGGTGCCCGGGATGCGTGGCATCGTGCCGCGCCACGCCAGGGTGCGCTACACCGGCTGCGACCTCGACGGCAACCCGATCGATCGCACCGTCGAGGGTTTCCACGCCCGTGTGGTGCAGCACGAGTGCGACCACCTGTGGGGCATCCTTTATCCAATGCGTATCCGCGACATGAGCCGCTTCGGCTTCACCGAGGAGCTCTTCCCGGGCCAGAACATCCCGGACGACTAGGGCAGGCGGCTGCTGCGTTGGCTCTAGCGGATACTCGAGCCACCCAGCGCCTTGGCCATCGCCTGCCCCGCCGCTGCGCCAAAGCGCTTGGCGAACTTTTCCGCCAGATCCGGCTGCGGCGTGTAGTCCACCACCTCTTCCGCCTTGAACACGTCACGCGCCACGCTGGCGGTGCTGCCGACCGCGTCGGCCAGACCCAGCTCGATCGCCTGCGTGCCGGTCCACATCAGCCCGCCGAACAGCTTGCCGTCGTCCTTGAGGCGGTCGCCACGTCCGGTCTTCACGGCTTCGATGAAATGCGCATGGATGTCGTCGAGCAGTTTGCGCGCGTGCGCGACCTCGTCCGGCTTGATCGGTGAGAAGGGGTCGAGGAAGGCCTTGTTCTCGCCGGCGGTCAGCACGCGGCGCTCGACACCGAACTTTTCCATGCCGCCGGTGAAGCCGAAGCCGTTCATGATCACGCCGATCGAGCCGACCACGCTCGACGGGTTGACGTAGATGCGGTCGGCTGCCGAGGCGATGTAATAGCCGCCCGAGGCGCACAGGTCGAGCACCACCGCGTGCACGGCGATGTCCTTGTGCAGTGCGCGCTGGCGGCGGATCTCGCGGTAGATGAGGTCAGACTGCACCGGGCTGCCGCCGGGGCTGTCGATCTGCAGCACGATGCCTTTGACGTGCGGGCTCTCAAAAGCGTCCTTGAGCGCGTCGATGACGTGGTCGGCCGAGACGTCTCCGCCGTCTTCGATGACGCCCTCGACGCGCACCAGCGCGGTGTGGGGCCCCTTGGGGCCGACGCCGCCGCTTGAGCCGTGTCCTATCAACACGACCAGCGCGACCGCTGCGAGCACAGCATAGAAGATGCGGAAGCCGGTGTTCCAGCGCCGGGCGCGGCGCTTCTCCTCGAGGGATTCACGCACGAGGTCGGCGAGTGCCTCGCTGGCAGGGTCGCTGTGGGGGCGGTTGTCGTCGTTCATGTTCTTGGTCGGGGTGGCTCAGGATGTCGGAGTGGCGGCGGCGTCCCGGAGTTCAGTCGCGGCGCTTCACTCTGCCGCACGCAGGTGTCTTGCAAGTTGCGCCCAGTCATCGACACACAGGCGCGTCGCCGGGCCATGCAGTGCCTCGACCGGGTGCGCGCCGAATGTCACCCCGACGAACGCGGTGCCGGCCGACTCGGCCATCAGCCGGTCGTGGCTGGTGTCGCCGACCATCAGTGTGCGCTCGGGTGTGCAGCCGAACTCGTCCATCAACTCGAGCAGCATCGCCGG
>DALYGT010000190.1:0-3494 GCA_031971375.1 Burkholderiales bacterium
GGCGCAACTCATGGCCGCCGGTGCACAGGTGGTCAAGCTCGAGGGCGGCGAGGTGATGTCGCGCACCGTCGAGTTCATCTCCCGCCGTGGCGTGCCGGTGTGCGGCCACATCGGCCTCACGCCACAGTCGGTGCACCAGCTGGGCGGCTATGTGGTGCAGGGCCGAGACGAGGACGCGGTGGCGCAGATCATCGCCGACGCGCTCGAGCTGCAGAACGCCGGCGCGCGCATGCTGGTCCTCGAGACGGTGCCGGCGCCGGTCGGTCGCGCCATCCGTGACGCTGTCTCGATCCCCGTCATCGGCTGCGGCGCCGGCCCCGACTGCGACGGCCAGGTGCTCGTGCTGCACGACATGCTGGGGGTCTCGCCGCCACCCTTGCCGCGCTTCGTGCGCAACTTCGGTGATGGCGAAGGTGGCGTCGCCCATGCCATTCGCCGCTATGTCGATGCCGTTCGCGACCGCAGTTTCCCCGTCATCGCCGAGTGCTACCCATGACCAAACCCGACACCGCCGCGGCGCCCGCCGCCGAAGAACCCTTCGATTTCGAGCGCTCGATGACCGAACTCGAGGCCCTTGTCAGCCAGCTCGAGGGGGGCGAGCTCTCACTCGAGGCCTCGCTCGAAGCCTACCGGCGCGGCACGCAGCTGCTGGTCGCCTGCCGCGAGCGCCTCGCCGCGGTGCGCCAACACGTCGAGATGCTGGATGGCGGCGTGCTGCGTGCCTTCGAGTCCGGAGGCGAGGCTTGACCGCGCCCGGCAACCCTCCCGCGGTCGCCGAGACCAAGGCCACCAAGACAACGGCCGATTGGACAGCCTGGTCTGACGGCGTACGCGCCCGCGTCGAGACGGCCCTCGACCGTGCGCTGCCCGCCGCAACGATCGTCCCCCAGCGCCTGCACGAGGCGATGCGCTACGCCGTGCTCGGCGGTGGCAAGCGCGTGCGTCCGCTGCTCACCTTCGCTGCCGGCGAGGCGGTTGGCGCACCGCTGCCGGCGGTCGAGGCGGCGGCCTGTGCCGTCGAGCTCATCCACGCCTACTCGCTGGTCCACGACGATCTGCCGTGCATGGACGACGACGACCTGCGGCGCGGCAAGCCGACCGTGCATGTGGCCTACGATGAAGCCACCGCGATGCTGGTCGGCGACAGCCTGCAGTCGCTCGCCTTCGCGCTGGTCTCGGCGCCCGGTCTGGGCATCGACGCGGTGGCTCAGGTCGCCGTCGTCCATCAGCTCGCGCTGGCCAGCGGCTCGCGTGGCATGGCCGGAGGACAGGCGATCGACCTCGACAGCGTCGGCGTCGAGCTGAGCGTGCCGCAGCTCGAGCATATGCACATCCACAAGACCGGCGCGCTGATCCGCGCCGCGGTGTCGATGGCCGTTGCTTGCGCGGGCCAGACCGACACGCCGGTCGCCGCTGCGCTCGACCGCTACGCCATGGCGGTGGGCCTTGCCTTTCAGGTGGTCGACGACATCCTCGACGCCGAGGCCAGCACCGAGGCGCTCGGCAAGACCGCTGGCAAGGACCGCGAGGCCAACAAGCCGACCTATGTCAGCATCCTCGGCATCCGCCCGGCGCGCGAACTCGCCGCCGAGCTGCACGCCCGCGCCACCGCTGCGCTCGACACCGTGCCGGGACCCACCCGCCGCCTGCGCGAACTCGCCACCACCCTGCTCGAACGCGGCGCGTAGGCGTCTGCCCTTCGCCGCGCGCTGGAATGTGTCTGAAACCTGACACGGCAGGAACCGATTCCCGACCAGATCAGTCGGATATTCGTGGCCGTGCCTTATAATCGGCCCCGGAGACAGAACACCAAGAATCCCATCGAGGCCCCCATGCACCCCAACGAACCCGTGCAGATCCCTGACGTTCAGGGCACCCCCGACACCCGCCAGCTGGCCATCGACAAGGTCGGCATCAAGGACATCCGCCACCCGGCCCGTGTCTTGGACCGCAGCGGCGGCGCGCAGCACACTGTCGCCAATTTCAACATGTACGTGCACCTGCCCCATAACTTCAAGGGCACGCACATGAGCCGTTTCGTCGAGATCCTCAACAGCGGCGACCGCGAGATCTCGGTCGAGTCGTTCGAACCGCTGGTGCGCGAGATGGTCGCCCGCCTCGAGGCCGAATCGGGCTATGTCGAGATGCGCTTCCCGTATTTCGTCAACAAGAAGGCGCCGATCTCCGGCGTCGAGAGCCTGCTCGACTACGAGGTGACCTTCATCGGTGAGGTGCGTCAGGGCACCTGGCATTTCAAGATGAAGGTGCTGGTGCCGGTCACCAGCCTCTGTCCCTGCTCCAAGAACATCTCCGACTACGGCGCGCACAATCAGCGCTCGCACGTCACCGTGACTGTCGAGACGCGCGACTTCGTCTGGATCGAGGACATCATCCAGACGGTCGAGGCGCAGGCCTCCTGCGAACTCTATGGCCTGCTCAAGCGGCCTGACGAGAAGTACGTCACCGAGCGTGCCTACGAGAACCCCAAGTTCGTCGAGGACATGGTCCGCGACGTCGCCGCAGCGCTCAAGAGTGACCATCGCATCGGTCGCTTCGTGGTCGAGTCGGAGAATTTCGAGTCGATCCACAACCACTCGGCCTATGCGTTGATCGAGGGCGGCTCCGTCTAGGACAAACGTCAGCCCGTTAGCGCCCGCCCGCAGCGCGCCGTTGGGCTTTGGTGGCTTGCGGCCCAGTAGCGGGGGCGCGACCCCGCCCGCTCCGATACTCGGCAGCAGATTTGCTTTTTGTATGGGTCGCATAAATTCTTGCGATTGCGTGACTGCGCGGTTTGCTGCACCTTTCCTCATGCGAGGGTGTGGGCTAATCTCTAGGGTCCACGCCCCGGCGCGTGCCCCAAGCTGCGTCCGCCTTCCGGTCAAGCCCAACGGCAAGACCGCGTGGACGCGTATTCCGCGCCGGACACCGGATTCATTTGGATATTCACCGATACGTACCGAGGAGATTCGTTCATGACCCACCCTGCAGCGGGCTTCCAGACCTGTGCTTTCCCCAACAACCTCTCGGTCGCCCAAGGTGACCCCGACCTGTGGGCCGCCATCCAGCAAGAGGCCCACCGTCAGGAAGAGCACATCGAGCTGATCGCCTCGGAGAACTACGCCAGCCCGGCGGTCATGCAGGCCCAGGGCTCGGTACTGACCAACAAGTACGCCGAGGGCTACCCCGGCAAGCGTTACTACGGCGGCTGCGAATATGTCGACATCGTCGAGCAACTGTGCATCGACCGCCTCAAGCAGCTCTACAGCGCAGACTTTGCCAACGTCCAGGCGAGCAGCGGCTCGCAGGCCAACCAGGCGGCGTTCCTTGCGCTGCTGAACCCGGGCGACACCATCATGGGTATGAGCCTGGCCGAAGGTGGCCACCTGACCCATGGCATGCACCTCAACATGTCGGGCAAGTGGTTCAAGGTCGTCAGCTACGGCCTCGACGCGAACGAGGTCATCGACTACGACGCCATGGAGCGTCTGGCCCAC
>DALYGT010000191.1:0-3390 GCA_031971375.1 Burkholderiales bacterium
GCGGTTTCTCAGGGCTTGGCCCGGAAAACCGCGTCCCGATGGAAGGCCCGCGGGCGCTGACGGGTTCCGCCGACATTCACGGGCGGCAGGTGTCCGCCACGGCTGCCAGTCGGGCCGCTCTGACTGCGCTCGCGATCTGCCCTTTGTCAGCGCATGCCTTGGCGATGGCACCGGCATCGACACCCACTGCTGCCTGCAAGGCCGCGCGCAGTCTCGCCGCAGCCGCCGCATCGGCCTCACCGGCCGCCGCGCGGACGGCGGTGAGCGTGTCGAGCCGCTGCGGCTGCCGCAGCGCGTCGATCACCTCGAGGGTCCGCAACAGGTCCTCGGCATCGCGCGTGGCAAGTGCCCGACTACGCAGCACATCCATGCCGGCACGGACGACATCGTTAGGCACGCGCAACCGGGCGCTCATCGCATCCCATGCCGGCTCCGCGCCGATCGCCAATGCCAGCAGTGCGCCCATCACCTCGATCGGCTGTCCCGCTGCAGCAGCGAGCCGTCCGCACAGCGCGGTGAACGCTTGTGGTGCAAGCGCGGCGAGTTCGGGGAACACCACCGCCAGCGCGTCGCAATCGCGCAGCACCTCGAAGTAGCGCTGCGGCAACGGCTCGGCCAGCGCGCGCGCCGTCTCCTGCCAGACCCGTTCGGCGACCAGATGCGCGAGTTCGCCATCACGCGCCATCTGTCGCGCCAACGCCAGCGTCTCGGGGGCTACCCCAAAGTCGAAACGCGCCGCGAAGCGCGCCAGCCGCAGCACCCGCAGTGGGTCCTCGACGAACGCCGGTCCAACGTGCCGCAGCACACCGGCGCGCAGGTCGACGGCGCCACCATACGGGTCGACCAGAACGCCATCCGGGTCGCGCGCCATGGCGTTGATGGTGAGGTCGCGGCGGGCGAGGTCTTGTTCGAGCGTGACGGCAGGGTCAGCATGCACCTCGAAGCCGCGGTAGCCGTGCCCCGACTTGCGCTCGGTGCGCGCCAGCGCGTACTCCTCGTGCGTCTCCGGGTGCAGGAACACGGGGAAGTCGCGTCCGACCTGCTGGAAGCCGGCGTCGAGCATCTGTTGCACGGTGGCGCCGACCACCACCCAGTCGCGGTCCTGCACCGGGCGGCCGAGCAGCGCATCCCTGACCGCGCCGCCGACCTCGTAGACCTTCACCGCGCGGCGCGCCGCCTGTAGCGGTCCATCGGGTCGCGCACGCCGAGCATCGAAGGCAGCACCGCATCCAGTGCGCGTGGCCCCGGCGCAAAGACGTCAGGCCAGCCGCCGCGGGCGACGTTGGGCACCTGCATCGAGGCGAGGTTGTCACGGGTCATGATCGGCCCGGGCAGCAGCTCAAAGACCATCGCCTGCAAGGTCGCGACCGGGGCCGGCAAGCCGACGATGACCGGGTCGTTTCCGACCGCTCGCGCGGCCTTGCTCACCAGTTCGCGCAGGCGGAACACGTCGGGTCCGCCCAGCTCGTAGGTCTGGCCGAAGGTCTCCGGACGCTCGACGCTTGAGGTCATGGCACGCGCGACGTCCTCGACCCAGACCGGCTGGAACTCGACATCGGCTCCGGCCAAGGGCACCACAGGTATGGCGGAGAGGCCGGCGAAGAGTGTGAGGAAACTGTCACCCAGGCCAAAGATCACCGATGGCCGGAACACCGTCATCGCCACCGCGTCGCCGGCAGCCTTGCGCGCGGCGGCCTCGCCGGCAGCGCGGCTGCGCAGATAGCGGCTCGGTGCGTCGGGGGCGGCGCCAAGCGCACTCATGTGCAGGTACCGGCGGATGCCGTGGCGACGGCAGGCTTCGACCAGCTTGCCCGGGAACTCGCCATGCACGCGGTCAAAGTCACCGCGGCGGCGCTCATGCAGTATGCCGACCAGGTTCACCACCGCATCGCAGCCGCGCAGCGCCGCATCCAATCCCGCCGACGTCATCACGTCACACTCGAAGACCTCGGCGGCAGGCAGTTCGAGCAGACCCTGCTTGATCCTTTCGCGATGGCGTGTCGGTATGCGCAGGCGGTAGCCGGCAGCAGCCAGTCGCGCGCACAGGTGATGGCCGACAAAGCCGCCTCCGCCGATCACGCAGAGGGTCTTGATGTTTCCGTTGCCAGTCGTCATGGCTCTCGCAAATCCTTGTTATCGCTCAGAATAACGTCCCACTCGGCGGCACCCGAGCGCGCCGGGATGATACCAAGCCGGTCTTTCAGCGACAACGCGCTGCCGCCCAACTGTCGGCCATATACGGTCGCGTTCGCAAGCACTTTTTTGACATAGTCTCGCGTCTCGAGGATCGGGATGGACTCGGCATAGATGGCGCCCTCGAGCGGCTTCTGGTCGCGCCAGCGCTGTGCCCGCCGGGGGCCGGCGTTGTACCCGGCTGCGACCAGCACCGGACTCTGCTCGAGCGTGTCGAGCAGGTGGCGCACGTAGGCCGAGCCCAGTTGCACGTTGGTGCCGGGGTCGCCGAGCGCCTTGTCGCTGGGGCGGCGGACACCGAGCTTCTTGGCCAACCAGGTGGCTGTCGTCGGCATCACCTGCATCAGGCCGCGCGCGCCGGTCGGCGAGGTCGCTTCCGGGTTGAATCGACTCTCCTGCCGGATCAGGCCGTAGAGTAGCGCCGGGTCGAGCGTGTGGTGGGTGGCGCGGGCGCGAACCTGTTCGTTGAATGGCGTCGGGTAGCGCAAGGCGAAATTGTGGACGCGGCGGGTGCGCTCTGCGGTCCAGATCGAGCGTTCGAACCAGCCCTCGCGGCGTGCCAGTTCTGCGCCGGCGATCAGCTGTTCGTCGGAGAGTTCGGCATACCCCCACGACCACTCGCGGGTCGCCTCAAAATCAAAACCCAGCCGATGCAGCTCGAGGCCGCGGGCAAAGCCGGGTCGCGCTGCGACGCCCTTGATGTCAGCGGAGGAGGGCGTGTAATCGCGCTGCCGCTCGCTCATCGAAGGGCCGAGCGTCTCACTGGCGAGTTGGCCGTAAAAAGTTGGTTCGCCGGCGAGCCCGACCATGATCTGCGTTGCCTCCGGCTCGCGCCCGGTCGCCTGCAGCGCGCGGGCCCTCCAAAAACGCCACGCCTGCTCGTTCTGCATGTCGCGGCTCATGCGGTCGATGCTCTGCAGCACGGCGGGCCAGTCGCCGCGGCGCAGCGCCAGCCGCGTCTGCCAAGCCCAGTCGTCATCGTTGAGCAGCGTCGGGTCGGCCTGCGCCAGCCACTGGACCGATTGCGGCAGGTGCTGACGCGCGGCATAGAAGGCGAGGCGTCCGTGCAGCCAGCGCAGATCACCCGCCTGCAGGTGGCTCCGAACCACCTGCAGCGCGCTGTACGCTGCCAGAGGGTCGAGCCGGGCGCGCCGCAGGATCGCCACCAGCGCAGCGGCGTCGGGCTTGCCGCCATTG
>DALYGT010000192.1:0-3378 GCA_031971375.1 Burkholderiales bacterium
CGTGCAGGGCGTTGTAGGGCACGTGGTGGATGCGGATGTATGCCCACACCTCGGCTTCCGACCAGTCGGCGAGCGGGTTGAACTTGGTGATGCCGAAGCTCTCGTCGTGCTCGCGCACCGCCAGCGCCGTGCGGGTGGTCGATTGCGCCGCGCGCAGGCCGGTGATCCAGGCCTCGCGGCCGGCCAGCGCGCGCTTGAGCGGCTCCACCTTGCGGATGCGGCAGCAGGCCTTGCGCAGGTCGACCGAGCCATAGAAGGCGTTGACGCCGTGCTCGCGGACATAGCGCTCTACGGCCCCGGCATCGGGGAAGTAGACCGCAAGGCGGGTCGAGTAGCGCGCTTCGGCGTCGGCCATCAGGGTGTACGTCTCGGGCGGCAGGCGGCCGGTGTCGAGCGAGAACATCTCGATGCCCAGACCGTTGGCGAGGATCAGGTCGGTGAGGACCATGTCCTCGGCGCCGAAACTGTTGGCAAAGGCCACCGAGGGGAACTCGGCCTTGGCCGCGCGCAGGGCGTCGAGCGCAGCGACGATGCGCCCGCTCAGCGACGCCTCGAGCTCAGGCGTCAGCTCGGGGCGCGTCGCTGGGTTGCCGGCTGCCGGGCGGAGTGCCGCGACGGTGGTCGTCATCTCAGCCGCGCGCGTGGCGCCGCCACAGCGGCTGCGGCTCGTCGACGGCGCCCTGGTAGGGCTCGCTGAAGTCACGCAGGCCGGTGAGCGCGACCTCGAGGTCACGGTCGGCGCGTACGGCAAAGGCGTTGAAGCCGCAGCGCTTCATCAGGAAGAGCTGGTCGCGCAGCACGTCGCCGACCGCGCGCAACTGGCCGCGGTAGCCGTAGCGCGTCCGCAATAAAGTGGCAATGGAGTAGCCACGCCCGTCGGCGAAGCGCTCGAAGCGCACGGCGATGACCGGGAAAGCATTGACGTCGCCGCAGCTGGCGACCAGATCCTCGACCAGCTCATGCGTATCGATGCACAGACCGATCTCGCCGGCAGCCAGGCGGCCGGCCAGTGCGTCCTTCTGCACCTGCCACACCGACAGCGGCACGATGACGCGTCTGGCGGGGATCTCCAGCGCGGCGAGTTGCTCCGGCGTGTGCGTCTTCTCGCCCGTCAACCGGAACAGCACGACCTTGCCGGCCTGCTTGCGCACCGCCTCGTCCAGAACCGGCAGCGCCATCAGCGTCCAGTCGTCGGCAACGATGGCGCCGTCGGCGATGATGCGGTGCTCGCGCGCCTCAGACACTGGCGGGCTCCTTGTCGGCGCGCTTGCCGTAGACATGCTCCTTGAACGGCGCCACGCCGAGGCGGCGCACGGTGTCGATGAAGCGCTCGTCAGCGTGCCGGTCGCGCACGTAGACCTCGACCAGGCGGGTGATGACGCCGGGCACCTCGTCCGCCGCAAAGGACGGGCCGATCACGGTGCCGAGGCTGGCGTCCGAACCCTGCTTGCCACCGATGGTGATCTGGTACCACTCGGAACCGTCCTTGTCGACGCCGAGGATGCCAATGTGGCCGACGTGGTGGTGGCCGCAGGCGTTCATGCAACCCGAGATGTTGAGCTCGAGCTCGCCGATGTCGTGCAGGTAGTCGAGGTCGTCAAAGGTCTGCTGGATGGCCTGCGCGATCGGGATGCTCTTGGCGTTGGCCAGCGAGCAGAAGTCGCCGCCCGGGCAGCAGATGATGTCGGTGAGGAGGCCGATGTTGGGTGTTGCCAGACCGTGGCCGCGCGCGGCCTGCCACAGCGCGTGCAACTGGCCGAGTTCGACATCGGCGAGGATCAGGTTCTGCTCGTGCGAGACGCGGATCTCGCCGAAGCTGTATCGGTCGGCGAGCTCGGCCACCGCATCCATCTGCGCGTCGGTGGCGTCGCCCGGCGCGGTCGTGGTGGGCTTGAGCGAGAGCGAGACGGCGCGATAGCCGGGCTGCCGGTGCGGGTGCACGCAGCGGCGCACCCACGCGGCGAAGGCCAGGTCGCTGGCCAGCGCGGCGTCGAAGCCGACATCGTGCGTGGGCAAGGCGCGGTAGGCCGGCGCCGAAAAGAATCCCGCGACGCGGTCGAACTCGGCCTGGGTGATGGTGTTGGGGCTGTCCTTGAGGTGCGCCCACTCGGCCTCGACCTGACGGCTGAACGCCTCCGGCCCGAGCGCCTTGAGCAGGATCTTGATGCGCGCCTTGTAGGCGTTGTCGCGGCGGCCATGGCGGTTGTAGACGCGCAGGATGGCCTCGCAGTAGGTCAGCAGGTGCTGCCACTCGAGGTGTTCCCGGATCATGGTGCCGAGGATCGGTGTACGGCCGAGGCCGCCACCGGCCCAGACGCGCGCGGCCACATGGCCGGCATCGTCGCGGAAGAACTCGAGCCCGATGTCGTGCGCCTGCACCACCGCGCGGTCGTGCAAGGTGCCGCTGACAGCGATCTTGAACTTGCGTGGCAGCAGCGCGAACTCGGGGTGGAAGGTGCTCCACTGGCGCAGGATCTCGGCCAGCGGGCGCGGGTCGATGACCTCATCCGGCGCCACACCGGCGAACTGGTCGGTCGTGATGTTGCGGATGCAGTTGCCCGAGGTCTGGATGGCGTGCATCTCCACCATCGCCAGCTCGGCGAGGATGTCCGGCACCGACTCCAGCGTCGGCCAGTTGTACTGGATGTTCTGGCGCGTGCTGAAGTGACCGTAGCCGCGGTCCCAGGTGCGCGCGATGTGCGCCAGGGTCCGAATCTGCCGCGACGACAGGTGGCCGTAAGGAATGGCGACGCGCAGCATCGGCGCGTGGCGCTGGATGTACAGGCCGTTCTGCAGGCGCAGCGGGCGGAACTCGTCTTCGGAGAGTTCCCCCGCAAGGTAGCGCCGGGTCTGGTCGCGGAACTGAGCGACGCGCTCGTCAACCAGACGCTGGTCGTAACTGTCGTAGCGGTACATGAAAGGTCGGCTGCGAAAAGCTTTCTATGGTAACAGGCCGCAGCCTTCGGGGCTGCTCACCCGAGCGCCTTGAGCGCGGCGTCGTAGTCCGGCTCGTCGGCGATCTCCGGCACCAGTTGGCTGTGCAGGACGGTATTGTTCTCGTCGAGCACCAACACGGCGCGAGCGGTCAGGCCGCGGATCGGGCCATCGGCGATATCCACGCCATAGTCGGCATGGAAGGCATGGTTGCGGAAGGTCGACAGCGTGTGCACGTTGTCGAGACCCTCAGCGCCGCAGAAGCGGCTCATGGCGAAGGGCAGGTCGGCAGCCACCACCAACACCACCGCGTTGTTCATGGCAGAAGCCCTCTCGTTGAACACCCGGGTCGACTTCTGGCAGGTCGGAGTGTCCAGGCTCGGCACGATATTGAGCACCTTGCGCTTGCCGGCGAAGTCCTTGAGCGAGACATCATTGAGCGAC